>CAYVFT010000034.1:0-32618 GCA_964450225.1 uncultured Crenothrix sp.
CTATCTACCTCATCTAAATTCTATTTTCAAGTGTTTTTAAGCGCGATTGCCCTGTGTTCGGTATCACCCAGTATTGACAACTCTTCACGGTGACGATTGGCAACGACTACCCCAAGCGTGTTGCCACGCAGCATGTCTTCGTCGCCCCCGGAACCACCGGTAACCAGAATGCGCTCGAGGGGGATATTCCACTGGCGGGCAACATAACGTAAAGCCCGTCCTTTAGAAGCCCTGACCGGAACGATATCCAAAAAATGACCAAACGAAAGTGTCGGATTGACTGACAATTCTTGCTGCCGCAACAGGGTTGAAATTTCTTCCATCGACGGTGCGCTAGTGCTGTCGTAATAATAGGACAATTTAAAGCGGCTTTGCTCGCTTTTGGGTTGCGGGATCAGACTTGGCAATCCGCCGATGATGCGCCTTAGCGCATGGGGCATCCACAAATGATCAATATGGTAAGTCCAGGCGATGTCGGCGATCAGTTGCGGCGCATAATAGATTTCGGTGCCGAGACTGGTAATTAAAATGTCCGGCATCGGTATCTGGTGCGTTTTTAAAATTGCCAGTACCGAATCCAACCGCCGTCCCGTCGCGATACCGAATAGAAATTTCTTACGCTTTTCACGGATGAGTTTTACAAATTGCGCCAGTCCTTCGGGGTCGCCCAACAAGGTATTATCGATAGCAGTAAAAATGGCTTGCTTCCGATAGCGGCCGGTTTTGGTGACCGGTGGGGTTTTCGGGAGTTGCTCCCGGTGCGGCAACAACGCCCGGATTTTTTGTAAATAGGCTTGTGCACGGGCGCCCCAGGAATAATACCGGGCAACGTTTTGTAAGCCATTTGCGGAAAACGCCCGCCAAAGTTCCGGATTTTCAAGGATAATCAACAACACCTTGGCAATCGTCGGCTTATCCAGCGGGTCAACCAGCAAGCCGTTACAACAATTGCCAATGATATCCACCGGGTCGCCGTTCTCGGTGGCGACCAGCGGCAGACCGCTGGCGGCCGCTTCCAGCAGAGTCAAGCCGAACGGCTCGGTTAAGGCCGGATTGTTGCAACAGATGGGTTACTGTGAAGCTCGTAAAAACCAGCCGCACTGCCAGCCAGGATTAAACCCTTCTCCATATAATGAGGTGGAAATTTAACTGCTTTGTGGAGTGACAACATAACAGAGGCACCGACATGTACATCGGGCCCACCGAAGCCGACTGACGCTCCAGGAAGCAAGCCCATGATCGGTAAAAACATTTTCCCGGAAGTAATTCTTAAGGAAATTAGTTTCGATCTTTCCTTTAGATTGCTTGCAATTTCCAGTGCTGTTTTAACCTATGGGATGCCGCTACGTTCGCTGCCGGGAAAGAAACGAGAGGTGATCCATGCGGTAAATCCCATTCCGATAGGTGGGATGACAAAATGAAACCAGGGATAGTGGAGTGAAAGGATTCGGTAGGTTTGTGCAGCCCATTCATTAAGCAAGGCCATCATAACGATAACCAGTCCGACTATGATTGCACCTATCCAGAAAACCAGACGTTGCTTCCAGTCGCTATAGAAAAAAAAAGAGGCAGACCGTTCCAAAATAAAAATTACATATCTGGATTACTTCGGTTAATGTACCTTTTTCGTAAGTATTACCAAGGCAGAATAAATTTTCCGCGTAATCTGACGGCCAGAATAGGAAATAACAAGACCGAAATCATGCCTGCGCTGACCAGTATAGCTGCTCTGTCTGGTGGCATAAGTCCCGAGGAAACGCCGATCTCGCTGATGATAAGGATCAGAGGGAGACCAGTGGCGGAATAAAATGCAAAAGGCAGCTTCTCTTCGGGAGTCAGTTCCTTCTTATACAAGAGCACAGGAACTCCTCGGACGAGGACCAGCAAACCCAATAAAAGCGCTACTTGTATCGGAGCCAGAGGAGCAGACCATAAGGCGCTGATTTCAAACTTCATGCCCGCGACGATAAAGAATATGGGTATTAGAAAGCCATAACCGATCGCATCTAACTTATGCCGCAATAATTCCCCCTCTTTTCCTTTAATCGCAAGCTTAACTACTATACCTGCGGCAAATGCACCCATCACGATATTTAAGCCGAATTTAGCAGCGAGCGCGACGAATAGAATCTGAAGCAGAATACAAATTCGCACAGGAAGCTGACTACTGCTTTGCATAGTACGTGTCATTATTTCAATAAGCCGTGACGAGCGCGCATTCAGGGCAATATTCGCTGCAACAAAGGCGATGATGATAAAAGTTACCATGAACAAAGTATGTAGAAATGTGTCATGCGTGGGGATCAGCAACAGCGAAATGATCATCAAGGGGCCGAACTCACCGGCGGCGGCCGCTGCAACCATATAAGTTCCAAAGGCGGAGTTCAACTCTCCCCGGTCACGCAGAATGGGCGCCAGTACGCCCAGGGCGGTCGTGGACAAAGCGACTGCTGCCAATACAGGCGGCGTTTGGATCAGTCCGATGACATTGAAGAAGAACATGCAAATCATTGCCACGAAAAGCGAAAGAAACCAGCCGCCTATCGCCAAAGACAAAGGTCTGCCGCGAATTTTGTCGAAATCGATCTCAAGCCCAACCATGAAGAGCAGAAAAGTCAAACCGAGCTCTCCAAGCGTTCCGGTCATGCCATCCGGACTGGCAAGATTGAACACATTCGGACCTATCAGCAACCCCAAAATGACTTCAAGAACCACAACAGGCAAGCGAAAATTACTGGGCAATTCGGCAAGGAAAGGTGCCAGCATTGCAACAAATGCGATCAGCAGAAGTTCAGAAGGATAAGCTTCCATAGGTTGACTCCATTGTTAGTAACTTTAAATTTCAGTGGCCTGAGTTTAAATGAGTTATCAATCACAGGCCACCGTTTTTGCGTTGTTTTTTAAGATGCAATTTTTTGATATCCTCTCTCCGTATTACTCTGATTTGTAAACCAGCGTTCGTTTTCCAGTCTACCTATGCAAATAAACTGCAAATTACATTGTGATAGCTATTTATCATGCTCAATTTTGACTCTGACTAACCGTTGAAGCCTGCTAGTTTATTGGTGGTTAAAACCGATAACGATTACATGAAACGGCAGCGGGTGGCTGATTTGCAATAATTGTCTGGGACGATAATCGGTATTGCCGGTAGTCTGGTTAATCCGTTCCTCCACTTTTTCATATAGCGATTCTATAGGCCAGTAAACGCAAGAGTGGTCGGCAACTAAAAACAGTATTGCACGCCTCTAAGATAATCAAATGATATTAAGTGCATATTTTTCTTTCCACTGCTTTTTTGTTTACTGCAATTTTCAAAGGTAGCCGCTAACAGACCCGATGCCATCAGGATGTCAAGTTCGGACTCAATCTCGGCATCCAGCAGTTCGAGATGAATTTCAGTCCTTGAACGCGAACAATCCAGCAGCTCCAAAAGTCCTGTTTTTCCGGAGCGATAGACATCTTCGGCCATTTGTTTCAAATTCGGCAAGAGGGCAAGCACATCGCGATCAAATATCTGCAAATCCACGGACCGCCAGCGTAAGTGGCATTTCCATAAGGTTGATTGGTAAATGTTGTGCCAAGTAACAGTGAGGGAACCGGCCAACCTTCTCGACGAGCGCGTTTGAGCCCTGAATCAACGGCAATGGTTTGCAGACGCGCTTTCAGATTATGAACCTCCTGATTAATGCGCATGACATCGTACGGATGGAGGTTCCGGCGCTCTCTTTACCGGCAATAATGGTTTGCAACCGTTCCAGTTCCCGGTTGACAGCTTCCAACACCGCCACACGTTGCTGTCCAACCAACAACAGCACAAACATCCCCCCAGCATTCGCAGATCAACCGGTTGTACTGGGTTTAGAGATCGACTTTGGTAACTCCGACCCGTTCTTGTGTCACCTCATTGGGCAATACCTGGTTTATATTCTCCTCTTCAGGGAAAACGGCCGTGCTGTTGAACCACAATAGCAGGACAATTGCGGCAACTTGTGCTCCAACCGGAAACCAATACAGGGGAATAGATTCCCGAGGGCTGAAAGAAAAGTTTTTAAGCTGAGATTAACCTGACAGACACTTCTACGAAACCAGTAACTGTCAGATTAGATTTGAACCACTACCTCTCAAGCAACAATAGTGATATTGGAATTCTATTAAGCTTTATAAAAATTATTTATTCCTGGCTTGTATTATTAAATTTTTTCAATGATAATAGTCGGCCTTTAGCCAGTATGGCTGAAACTTAATGGTAGTCGTGCCGGTCCTCTCGCAACGATACGCTGTAAACCCCGCCAGGCCCGGAAGGGAGCAACGGTAGCAGCAGATTCGTGTGCCGGGATGTGGCTGGTGCGATTATCGCCCAAATTCAAATATTACCTTTGAGCCTGCAATGAATTACCAGGTTCTCGCCAGAAAATGGCGTCCTCATAATTTCACAGAAGTCGTCGGACAAGAGCATGTCGTCAAATCGTTAATTAACGCTTTACAACATAATCGACTTCATCATGCCTATTTATTTACCGGAACGCGTGGTGTAGGCAAAACCACCATCGCCAGAATTTTAGCCAAAGCTATAAATTGCGAAAATCTCCAGGATTTTAATCCTTGCGGCGTGTGTAGCGTTTGCCGTGATCTTGATGAAGGGCGATTTTTAGATTTAATCGAAGTTGATGCCGCATCCCGCACCAAAGTGGAAGATACCCGCGACTTACTGGACAACGCGCAGTACGCTCCCAATCATGGCCGCTATAAAGTCTATTTAATCGATGAAGTTCACATGCTGTCCGGGCACAGCTTCAATGCCTTGTTAAAAACGCTGGAGGAACCTCCGCCGCATGTTAAATTCCTGCTAGCCACTACAGATCCGCACAAAATTCCTGTTACCGTTTTGTCCCGTTGTTTACAATTTAATCTGAAACGATTGCTGCCGGCGCAGATTTTCAGCCAGATGGAATTTATACTCCAACAGGAGAACATTGAATCTGAAACCGCCGCGTTAAAATTATTGTCCCGCGCTGCCGACGGCAGCATGCGTGATGGTTTAAGCTTGCTGGATCAAGCCATTGTCTATGGCAATGGCAAAGTAGCAACAGAAGAAGTCAGAGCCATGCTGGGCACTGTAGCGCAGCAACCCGTTGATGACATATTGACTGCTTTAGCTCACGGTGATGCTACGGCAATTCTTGAGAAAACCAATGAAATTGCTAATTTGACTCCTGATTTTAGCGACGTATTACAACAGATACTCCAAGTCCTGCATCGTGTCGCATTGGTCCAACAAATACCAACTGCAATTGACCTTGATTTCGATAGTGAAATAATTGCAGCATTGTCATCCAAAATGACTCCGGAAGATGTTCAGCTTTTTTATCAAATTGGCCTGGTGGGACAAAAAGACCTTGATTTAGCGCCCGACCCGCAAAGCGGTTTTGAAATGGTCATGTTACGCATGCTGACATTTAAACCCATCACAGTGGAACAAAGCGCCGTCAAACCGGTTCAAAAACAGCAGACTATAACCAAACCCCAAATAAAAATGCCGCAACCTGATGTGGCGACACCGCAAAGCAGCGGATTGCCTGTTGCTGCCGGCGAGTCTGATTGGTTGTCAATGATTGTAGCAATGAAGCTTATTGGCCCGACCCGAGAGTTTGCCAATAATTGTGTACTGGAAAATATTGATGATAAAGTTTGCACTTTGATAGTAGACCCTGACTATATCAGAGGCGGCCGAGCGGAAGAATCCTTGCAAAAAGCATTGCAAACCTACCGGGGGACGCCGCTTAAACTAGTCATAAAGGCTAAAAAGATCACACAGGACACACCCGCCGTACAACTAGCCAAAGAACGCGAAGATAAACAGCAGGCAGCTGTTGAGGCCATTAATTCAGATCATAACATTCAGGCTTTAAAAGACCATTTTAATGCACGGGTTATGCCCGGCACCATAGAGCCTGTATAACACCAGAGAGGAAAAAAAATGAAAAATGCATTAGGCAATATTATGCAGCAAGCCCAAAAAATGCAGGAAGACTTGAAGAAGGCACAGGAAGAACTGGCTTTGATGCAAGTACAGGGGCAATCAGGCGGCGGTTTAGTGACTATCGTCATGACCGGTAAACGGGAAGCCAGAAAAGTAACCATAGACGATTCGTTACTGGGTGAAGATAAGGACATGCTCGAAGATCTGGTTGCCGCTGCCATTAATGATGCCGTGAATAAAGTAGCCAAAATGAAAAAAGAAAAAATGTCTGATATAACCTCCGGAATTCCTTTACCTCCTGGATTCCAACTGCCTTTCTAATATGCAAAAAAAAGGTTTATTAGGGCAACTGATACAAAATTTGTGCTGTTTGCCAGGCGTTGGCCCCAAAACGGCACAGCGTATGGCATTCTATCTGCTCCAAAACGATCGCAATGGAGCAAAAATGTTGGCCGGAACTCTGCTAAGCGCAATCGATAATATTGGCCATTGCCAGCAATGCCGAACACTGTCTGAACACGCTCTTTGTGAAATCTGCGCCGATAATTCAAGAGACGACTCACTGATTTGCATAGTAGAAAGTCCCGCCGATGTCTGGATTGTCGATCAGGCAACGGTGTTCAAGGGACGCTATTTTGTGTTGCATGGCCGATTGTCGCCGCTCGATGGCATAGGTCCGGATGAACTCGGCCTGGATTTACTGGAGCAACGCTTGGCAACCGGCACTGTAAAAGAACTTATTCTGGCCACCAATTCAACTGTGGAAGGTGAAGCTACCGCCTATTTCATTGGCGAGATAGCCAAAAAACACCTGGTGCAGGCCAGCAGAATTGCACATGGCGTGCCCATGGGAGGCGAACTTGAGTTTATTGATAGCGGCACGTTATTACATGCATTTAAAGGGCGAAAAGAGATTTAATATGACTAATTGTTTATTTTGCAAAATGGTTGCAGGCGAAATTAAACCGGACGTGGTTTATGAAGATGATATTGTTTTGGCATTTAGAGACATTAATCCTCAAGCCCCCGTCCATATTCTTATCATTCCCAAGATTCATATCGCCACCTTGAATGACCTGGACGATACCTTGCTGGCGGGTCAATTGCTCCAAACTGCTGTAAAGCTGGCAAAACAGGAGGGATTATCTGAAGATGGCTATAGAGCAGCATTTAACTGTAACAAGAGGGGGGGACAGGAAGTTTATCACCTGCATCTGCATTTACTGGGTGGCCGGCAAATGACTTGGCCGCCGGGTTAGATCAAGGCATTTAAAAAGCTGTTAATGACGGTGTGCGGTGTGACCCACATAACATTATATTTTTGGCGACATTCTGCCCCACTTTTTTGAAAACCCTTGCTTTCATATTGCCTGAAGAAAAGCACCGCAAATTTCAGACAAAATCAAATCAAACAATCATCAGCTGCTGGTTTAAAAATTCCGGAATACGCTGTTCTAACCAATACTCTGGCTTAAAAGGCATATAGCCGGCAATAAATCCTACATGCCCTCCGCCTTGAGTGATTTCCAGATGAATACTCGATGATAGCTCGTTTAAATCAGGTAGAACTTCTTGTGTCATAAACGGATCATCAATTGCTTGAACCACTAAAGTAGGGATCGTTATAGATTTAAGAAATTGCCTGGAACTGGATCGCTGATAATAGTCTTGTACATTTTTAAATCCATGCAATCTTGCTACCACCCGGTCATCATATTGCCAAAATGATTTAATGCGGGATAAATCGCCTAGCTGTTCAATTTTGCTGGCTTCTATAAGTTTGCCAACCTTTTCCAAATGCCGTTGTTTTGCCCGGACATAGTGTTTTAACTCGCGAAGTAAATTTCCACGATACATTTTAGAAAATCCCTTATCCAGTTTTGTTGCACAGGTACTTAATACTAATGGAACGGAAACAGCTACGGCAGCAAATAGCGACAGTTTACTGCCTTGTTCACCCATCCATTTCAGAAGCACATTACCGCCCAACGAAAAACCGACGGCCGCAAAAGGTGTATCGGGTTCCCGGTGTCGTAAGGTTTGATAGAGAAAATGAATGTCTTCAGTCTCCCCTGAGTGATAACACCGAGCTGAATGGTTATATTCACCACTGCAGCCACGAAAATTTAATGCAACACTGCGAAACCCTTGAGTCAATAAAGTGCGCTGCAAGCCTTTGATGTAGCCTGACTGGGAACTGCCAGTCAGGCCGTGTAATAAAATAATCAATGGTTGAATTCCCGCACCGCACCAATCGACATCAATAAAATCATTATCGGGCGTTATCAAACGTTCACGTCGTAAACCGGGCGGCGATGAAGTTTTCCGCATTAAAGCGGGATATAACGTTTGTAAATGGGCGTTATTTAACCACCAGGCTGGTTTAAATGTCGTTTTTATTAACATAGAACTTCTTTTTCAAGATAATCGTTTCAGTATTACAATTGAATCGTCAAAAAACAAATAAAAAATGAATCATGAACAACCTACTAAACAATTCCATCTGGATACTAATCACTGTTCTGGGAGCATCAGCTGTCGGCGGCATTGCCCTGAATCGCGGCGAAAGTATCAACGCGCTCTGGTTTATAACCGCCGCTCTATGTGTTTACACAATTGCCTATCGCTTTTACGCCGCATGGATTGCCGCCACTGTGCTAACAGTCGATGACACCCGCGCTACGCCGGCAGAGCGTCTCGATAACGGCCGTGATTTTGTAGCTACCAACAAATGGATTGTGTTTGGTCATCATTTCGCAGCGATTGCAGGGCCTGGTCCATTGGTGGGTCCGACACTGGCCGCGCAGTTTGGTTATCTGCCTGGGACACTGTGGATATTGTTTGGCGCAGTGTTGGGCGGTTGTGTGCAGGATATGACGACGTTATTTCTGTCCACCCGGCGTGACGCCAAAAGCTTGGGGCAAATGGCACGTGATGAACTGGGGCCACTGGGTGGAACGGCTGCATTAATAGGCACGTTTGCTATTATGATCATCCTGATAGCCGTGCTGGGCCTGGTCGTGGTTAACGCAATGAAACACAGCCCCTGGGCAACTTTTACAGTGTCAGCAACCATTCCGATTGCCATGATTGTGGGGGTTTACATGCGCTATTTTCGCCCCGGCGAAGTGCTGGAAGCTTCGCTATTAGGTGTGCTTTTATTATTGTTGTCGGTAGCGGGCGGCCGCTTCATTGATGAGCATGAAACCTTGCGCCTGGCGTTCGATCACGAAGGACTGACACTGGCCTGGTGGGTGATGGCTTATGGTTTCGCTGCAGCTATTTTACCGGTTTGGTTGCTACTGGCGCCGCGCGATTATTTATCTACCTACATGAAACTGGGCACTATCACACTTTTGGCGGTCGCCATTATCATGCTGCAACCGGATGTGAAAATGCCTGCGATAACACAGTTTATCGACGGCACAGGGCCTATTTTCGGCGGCAAATTATTCCCGTTTGTCTTTATTACCATTGCTTGCGGAGCGATTTCCGGTTTTCATGCGCTGATTGCATCGGGCACTACACCCAAACTTCTGAGCAATGAGCGTGATATCCACATGATCGGTTATGGCGGCATGTTGCTGGAATCCTTTGTCGCCATTATGGCGATGATAGCAGCTACCGTTTTGGACCCCGGCGTATTTTTTGCTATCAACAGTCCGGCAGGCGTGGTAGGTGCCGATGCTATTGATGCCGTCGCCAAGATCTCTTCCTGGGGTTATCCTGTCACCGTCGAGCAAATGCAAAATCTGGCCCGTCAAATGGGTGAAGCAACGCTGTTTGCTCGTACCGGTGGCGCGCCTTCACTGGCAGTGGGCATGGCGAGTATTTTCGGCAGCGCTTTTGGCGAGGGTATGCTAGCCTTGTGGTATCACTTTGCCATCATGTTTGAGGCCATTTTTATTCTCACTACGCTGGATGCAGGAACGCGCGTGGGCCGATTTATGTTGCAGGATATGCTCGGTAATATTTGGCCAAAAATGGGGGAAACTTCGTGGACTCCTTCCGTTATTATCACCAGCGCTCTGGTGGTGTCGGGTTGGGGCTATTTCCTTTACATCGGCGTGATAGATCCGAACGGCGGAGTCAATATCCTGTGGCCGCTGTTCGGTATTGCCAATCAAATGCTGGCGGCTATCGCGCTGTGTGTAGCGACCGGGATTTTAATTAAATCCGGCAAACTGAAATATGCCTGGGTGACCGGCTTACCGCTAGTGTGGCTAGTAATCATTACCACCACCGCAGCTTGGCAGAAAATTGCCAGCGCCGATATCCGCATAGGTTTCTTTTCCGCTGCTAACGATTTAACGGACAAGCTGGCGGCTGGCGTTTTGCCGCAGGCAAAAGCCACAATTGCCCCGCAATTGATATTTAATCTGCATCTGGACGCATGGCTGACGATGTTTTTTGTCAGCTTACTGTGGCTGATTGTTTTTGATATGTTGCGAGTATGTGTCCGTTATCTGTCAGGTAAGCCTGTATTACCGCTTACGGAATCACCGCATAGTCCCAGCCGCCTGGTTGAAGACTGGGTGAGAGATTAATGTCAGGCAAGATCAAAGCAGTCTGGCGCATTGTACGCCGTCTTTCAGGTGATGATGCTTACGAGCAATACCTGCAACATTGTGTCCGGCATCATCAAGCCGATACCGGGCATGAATGTCATCCGCCATTAAACAAGGCCGATTTTTTCAAGCAGTGGCAAGATGCAAAGTGGAACGGAATTAAACGCTGTTGTTAGCGTTATAGACTTTCAGCAACGTGTTGTATATTAGATAAATGAATATCGACTTTTTAGTCATCGGCCAAGGGCTGGCTGGTAGCCTGCTGGCATGGGAACTCATACAACGGGATTGCAAAGTCGTCATCATTGATAATGGCCAGAAAAATGCCTCACAGGTCGCGGCAGGTCTGATCAATCCCGTCACAGGAATGCGTTTTGTAAAATCCGCCGATGTAGACACTTTATTGCCCACGGCAAAACAAAGTTACTCGAAATTAGCCGATATTTTTCAGCAACCATTTTATATAGAAAAACCGATGTTGCGGCTTTTCCGCAGCGGTACGGAATTAGCGCACTGTCTTAAACGACTTGCAGACCCTGATTATCTTGACTATTTGGGCGCAATAACGCCTTCAGATCAAGTTATTAAAAATCTTGTAACACCCTTCGGTTTTCTTCAGCAAAAACAAACCGGTTACTTGTTAACCCGGCCGTTATTAACTTGTTTAAAAGATTTCTTTATTGCCAGACGCTGCTACCGGCAGGCGAATGTTGATTATCGGGACATTCAGCTCCAACCAACTTTGCGATGGCTGGATATTTTCCCAAAGCAGATTATTTTCTGCGAAGGCCATCATGCCACAAAAAATCCCTGGTTTTCCTGGTTGCCTTTTCAACCGGTAAAAGGGGAAATTTTAACCTTGGCACACCAAATTGAATTACCGGATAAAATTCTTAATTACGGTAATTGGTTGATCCCGGTAAACAGGCATCACATCCGTATCGGCGCAACATTCGACCGGGAAAACCTGAATACCCTTCCCACAGAATGTGGAAAAAATAATTTGTTAAACACACTCAAATCCATTTCAGCCAATTTGGCCCAAGCAACCTTGATAAATCATCAAGCCAATATTCGGCCTTGCACATTGGACAAGCAACCTTTTATTGGTCATCATCCACAACACCCGCAACTCACCATTTTTAACGGTTTCGGCGCCAAAGGCAGTTTACAGATACCCTGGTATAGCCGGCATTTCGTTGATTCATTACTAAATAATACGATCCTACCCTCTAACATTCAACGTCATTATGCCACGCATTTCACTGGTTAACATTGCTCATGATCTTGTCAGAGATGTTCTTTTTCCTGGCGATTTCGCCATTGATGCAACGGTAGGAAACGGTCACGATACCTCATTTCTTGTCGAACAGGTAAGCCCCACTGGCGGAGTTTTTGGTTTTGATATACAACAGGCAGCCATCGATTCTACATGGCTAAAAATGGAATCATGTTGCAACTTGTCTACATTGACAGAAAGACTGACTTTAATACAAGCCAGTCATGCAGACATGGCCGAAATAATCCCCGCAAAATATCATGGCAACATCAAAGCATGTATGTTTAATCTTGGCTATCTGCCGGGCGGCGATAAAGGCATCATTACCCAAACAGATTCAACAATAACGGCATTAAATATTGTCAGCCGGATGTTATCAAGCAATGGCATCATTACTGTTATGGCATATCCAGGCCATAAAGGCGGCGACCTGGAAACAGACCAGGTTAAAACTTGGTGTGAACAACTGGATGAGGATCAATTTAAAATCAGCATTGTTTACAGCTCAGAAAATAAAGAGTCTGCACCCAGGCTTTTTGTGATTCGCAAGACGCACTAAAACAAACCAACATCAAGACAATCTGCTATCATTACGCCCCGATTTTTTCATTTCTACCCAACAAGGTCAACACATGTCAGAATTCAATAACGTATCCGTCGTAAAAAAAGCCAACGTCTATTTCGGCGGCAATGTCAGCAGTCGCACTATTCGTTTCTTGGACGGTTCTTCAAAAACGTTGGGCTTTATGTTACCGGGTGAATACACGTTCAACACCGCTGATAAAGAATTGATGGAAATCATTGACGGCGACCTCGATGTCTTATTACCAGGAACAGACCGGTGGCAAAAAATTAAAGCCGGTGAATCATTTGATGTGCCTGCTAATGCAGCATTCACGGTAAAAATTAACACACCTACCGATTATTGCTGTTCCTTTATCAAATAAAGGCATGGACAAAGTCGCCATCTTTGTCGATGTGCAGAATATCTATTACACCACCAAGCAGAGCTATCAGCGTCATTTTAACTACAATGAATTCTGGACTCTGGCGACTGCTAACAGAGAGGTTGTAACCGCCATTGCTTACGCTATCGACAAAGGCGACAGCAAACAGTTGGGCTTTCAGCAAATTCTTCGAAATATCGGTTTTGAAGTGAAGCTTAAACCCTATATACAACGGAGTGATGGTTCTGCGAAAGGCGATTGGGATGTGGGCATTACCCTGGATGTAATTGAGTATGCGGCCAAGTCTGATGTAGTTGTCCTGTTATCAGGGGATGGCGACTTTGATCTGCTACTGAATAAAGTCCGCAACTCCTACCCTTTAACAACCGAAGTGTACGGTGTACCCTTACTGACGGCGCCGTCTCTGATCAAAGCAGCTAGCCGGTTTATAGCCATAGACGATAAATTGTTACTTTAGAATGCCTCTTTTTCGGTAAGCCGTGAATAAAAAAAACCGGGTTCCACCATACTGGAATCCGGTTTTTTTATGATGAGAAAGACTTATGATTATTTCTTCATAATACTAATGCCTTTTAATAAATTCAGAGCTTCGTGCAAGGAGTAATCTTCGACATCCAGGCTTTCCTTATCTTTTTCCAGCCCGTCTTTTTTTCCATCTGTAGTGCCTTTGCCATTCTGCAAATGGTGCGACAAATCAGCCTCTTTAACGGGGGTAAAATCTACTTTGTCTAATGTCTCCAATTTAACGCGAGCCAAGGTAACGTCCGGCTCAATGCCTTCAGCCTGTATCGATCGGCCGGAAGGTGTGTAGTAACGAGCCGTTGTCAGCTTTACCGCGGCGCCGTTAGTGGTAGGCAGTATTGTTTGCACCGAGCCTTTACCGAATGACTTTTCTCCCATAATCACAGCACGCTTTTGATCCTGCAAAGCGCCTGCAACAATTTCTGATGCCGATGCAGAACCGGCGTTAATCAATACAACGATGGGCGCACCGTCAATGAGATCATCAGGAGCGGCGTTAAAGCGCATTTCTGAGTTTTCAATACGCCCTTCCGTATACACAATTAGCCCGCTTTTTAGAAAGGCATCACTTACTTCAACCGCAGCATTTAAAACGCCGCCGGGATTATTTCTTAAATCCAGCACCAGACCTTTCAGTGCCCCCCCGTTTTCTTTTTTCAGTGCCGCAAGAGCGTCTTTTAGAGCGTCTCCCGTGCCGGATTGAAAACTGCTGATACGAACATATCCGTAGCCTTTTTCCAACAGCCTGCTCTTGACACTCTTAACTTTTATGATGTCGCGAATCAGAGTTAATTTCAAAGGGGCTTCTTCGCCTTCACGAACAATAGTAAGAACAATTTTACTACCGGGCTCACCTCGCATCTTCTTGACGGCATCAGTTAAAGACATGCCTTTTACCGGTTGATCATCAAGCTTGATAATAAGATCTCCGGTTTTTATACCCGCTTTTTGAGCCGGTGTATCATCTATAGGTGAAACCATTTTGATAAAGCCGTTTTCCATAGTCACTTCTATGCCTAAACCGCCAAATTGTCCGGTAGTGCCTTCTTTTAATTCCTGATATTCTTCTGGAACCAAATAAGCCGAATGAGGATCAAGACCGCTCAACATGCCTCGAACAGCATCCTCCAATAACTTTTTATCCGAAACGGGCTCTACATAATCCCTTTTTATACGTCCAAAAATCTCAGTAAATGTCCGTAAATCCTCATAGGGTAGCGACTCATTATCGGTTGCAACGTCGCCTTTATCTAACTCGGCAAAGACACTGCCACAGGTACCCATAAAAACACCCAACATAATCCCTAAGGATAAAATAAAAATTGCTTTCTTTTTTAGCATGTGCCTTAAAACTCCAAATCCTCTATTGTCTATATATATTATCATCTAACGACTAACTTATTTGAAACCTGTTCACCTTTGGCACCATTCGAGTGGATCAATCGGCACGCCTTTTTTGCGTATTCCAAAATACAACCCGGCCTGACTGCGTCCACCACTTTGTCCAACCGAAGCAATTACATCTCCAGCCTCTACCGTATCACCGATTCGTTTATAAAGACTCTGGTTAAAAGCATAGAGAGTCATGTAACCCTGACCGTGATCAATGATAGTTAACAAGCCATAACCACGCAACCACTCGGCATAAACCACTTTACCCCGGGTAACGGCCTTTATTTCCATTCCCTCACTGGCATTAATCAATACTCCATCCCACGAACCCTCTGAACGTGGACTGCCGAACTTCTGCACAAGTTGCCCCCTAACGGGCCAAGGCAATTTTCCTTTAAGTGTAGAAAAATCACCCTTTAGTTCAGAAGAATTTTCTATAGATGTGGATAATTCTTTTTCCTGTTCTGCGTCAACGGCAAGCTCCTCATCTGTAATAGGCAATGAAGCCATCAAGCTCCTTAGTCTATTTTCGCTTTCTTGTAACTGGCTTAGTTGTTGTTCACTTGAAGAAAAGTCATTGGCGATTTGCACCAGCAATTCACTTCTTTGTTTTTTTGCTTCATCAAGCGCGGCTTGCTCTGACTTCTTTCGTTCAAGATCTTTTTCTAATAATTCAGTTTCGGTTTGTTGTAGTTTATCCAGTTCATCCAGATGCAGAACTGCCTCTTCTATATCAGCGAGTTTTTTTAAGCGTTCTTTATTGATATAGTTAAAATAGATCATCATCCGACTGGATAATGCAGGGTCTTGCTGATTGAGGAGCAGCTTCAACTTTTCTTGTTGCCCCATTGCGTAGGCTGCTCTTATTTGACCAGCCAGCTCCTTACTTAGCTTGTCTATTTCGCGCTGATAAGCCTGTACATCCAGCCGGATTCTGTCCAGACTTCCGCGTTTTTGGTCAATTTGAGTTTGCAATGTTTTCAATAAAGCAGCCGTTTTGCCATAACGATTATCGATGTCCTCCAATAGACCCTGCAAGGTATCTTTCTGTTGTGAAAGTCGTTGCATATTCTGCTTGACTTCATTGATATCTGACTCGACCTTATTGAGTTCATTGCTGGTTTGCAAATCCTCCGCACGTCCTGGTCTCACCAGGGCGCACAGCAATAAACAATAAATCAGCTTCCTTCTCATTCACAAATTATTTTCTTGTTCCAATGAATAACAGAACCCGTCAAGGATCAGCGAAACTAAAGGCTTTAGTCGATGCAACATCTTTTATTTATCTCTACACACTAAAAACAAAATTGGGTTCACCTGACTGATACAAACTTAAACAGAAGTACTGCTGTATTATCCATTACCCAAAATGATTGAAAATAAGGTATCATTTTGTTAAATTTATTAGATTGGTAGACAGGCATTGTAATCATTATATTAATACACGTTGGCAACAGTTGTGTATAAATAATTCTTCGTGGCTTCTTTAATTAAATTTAAGATACCCTAAACCAGTAATATTAAGTAGCCCTATGGACAGTAAAGACCAACACATTATATATGATGATACCGACATAGCCAGAGCAGCTCGCTGCCTAAAAGCCATGTCACATCCATTGCGGTTAAAAATATTGTGTGTTCTTGGAAACAATTCGATCAGTGTGCAAGACATTGTCGAACAAGTAGGAACCAGCCAGAGCAATATTTCCCAGCATTTATCCATTCTTAGAGAAAAAAACATTCTCGGCTCAAAAAAAGAAGCCAACCGTGTTTATTACTTCATCGATGATGAACGTATGCTACAACTTATTAAAATGATGCGAGACGTTTTTTGTTCCAAGCACTGATTCATTTTCGACCTTCACTTAACCTAACATATACTCCATGGACCGTTACCTAGAATTTATTTTAAATCACTATATTTTATCTCTCGCATTGGCAGTCGTTACTTACTTATTAATCCAGGAATTTTTCGACACTGCTTTTAAAAAATTTGGTTCTGTTTCGCCTTTACTTGCTGTCGCTAAAATGAACGATAACGATACATTAGTTATAGATGTCCGGGAGCCGCATGAATTTATTCAAAGTCATATTGAGCAGGCCATCAATATGCCTTTAGGCAAATTACCGGAAGAGCTTTCAAAAATTGTAGAACACAAAAACAAGCCCGTTCTCATTTCCTGCCAAACAGGGACTCGCTCAGCCTCGGCTGGCAAGCTACTGACGAAAGCAGGATTCGAGCATGTCTTCGTTATTACAGGCGGCATGCAAGCCTGGGAAAACGACTATAAATTACCCGTAAAAATAACCAGCAAACACAAAACTAAAGTCTCTCCCAACGCATGACTTTTTAGCGGCATTACGCAACCAAGTTCACGCACACCAAAATCTTAAACTCCAATATACATTTTCATCATGGCTGAAGAACAAACAACTATAGAAAAACAATTCTCTATCCAAAAAATTTATACAAAAGACATATCTTTTGAAACGCCCAACTCTCCTATAATTTTCACCGAAAAATGGGAACCTTCCGTTGACTTCAACCTTGGCTCTCATGTTGAACCTTTAGAAAATTCATTATATGAAGTAGCGCTCACTGTTACTATCACTGTTAAATGCGGAGATAAGACAGCTTATCTTGTTGAAGTCAATCAAGCTGGAATTTTCGTTTTAAGCGGATTTACAGATCAAGAAATGGGACCCATGGTGGGCAGCTTTTGCCCAAACATTCTTTTTCCTTACGCCCGGGAAGCAGTTTCAGACCTGGTTGCAAAAGGCGGCTTCCCTCAGCTACTTTTAGCTCCGGTAAATTTTGATGCCTTGTACGCACAACATTTACAACAAGCACAGCAACAGGCACCTGGTTCAGATACCATCAATTAATTTGTGTAATGAACGAAAAAATAGTGATCCTGGGCGCTGGTTCCTGGGGAACGGCACTTGCTATCCTGGCAGCCAGAAACGGTTGCCAGACACTATTATGGGGGCATAACCCGGATCATGTAATTACTCTCGAGCAAGACCGTCAAAATAAACGTTATTTACCTGATCATCCATTTCCTGAAACCCTTGCTGTTACAGCAGACTTCTCTGAAGTCGCTGAATTCAGTAATTTAATACTTGTTTGCGTGCCGAGTCACGCATTTAAAAATACCCTGCTTAACCTTAAACCTTATTTACCCAATGAGATAAAAATAGCTTGGGCAAGTAAAGGCTTTAACCCAGATGACGGTTCCTTACTCCATGAAATAGTCGCCGAAATTTTTTCCGCACAAACCCCGGCCGCTATACTTTCTGGCCCCACGTTTGCTCGTGAAGTTGCGGACAACTTGCCGACTGCCATTACCATCGCCTCATCCCGGCCGGATTTCGCCAAGCAGCTTGCCGGCATCTTGCATGGCGGGCTATTCCGCACCTATACAAGTTCAGATGTGATTGGTGTAGAAGTTGGTGGCGCGGTAAAAAACGTTCTCGCCATTGCAGCCGGTATCGCCGATGGACTTGGTTTTGGCGCCAACACCAGGGCAGCATTAATCACGCGAGGTCTTAACGAAATTATTCGCTTGGGCGTGAAACTGGGCGGCAAACAGGAAACCTTTATGGGGTTAGCGGGTTTGGGAGACCTTATTTTAACCTGTACCGATAACCAATCCAGAAACCGGCGCTTTGGTTTAGCATTGGGTCTAGGTAAAGACAGAACAGCGGCCGTACAGGAAATTGGTCAACAAATTGAAGGTATTTCCGCTGCGAAAGAAACTTTTTTATTGGCTAAAAAATACGCCATAGAAATGCCAATTACTGAACAAACTTATAAAGTTTTATACGAAGGCTTGGCTCCACGGACTGCCGTTCAAAATCTATTGGCGCGTGAGCAAAAAGCTGAATCCTAGAAGCTGTTAAAAACGTCGATAACTTTTTTGAAAAAGGCACGAAGAACAAAAAAAACGGAGTATTCCTGAGTGTTAGGTGACAAAAAAATCCTCTATCAGACAAAAAAGTTCGGTTTGACAGTTCTCCGGCCCCTCCTGGTGACGTTCAGATTTGTTCGACGGTAAAAAATTCTACGCAACAAGGCCGATGCCCATCTCGCGTTCTTATCCAGAACTCAAATTATCTAAGCTTCTTCAGCAGCCTTATCCAGTTCAAAAGCTGAATGTAACGCTCTTACTGCAAGCTCCAGATATTTTTCATCAACAACGACAGAGATTTTTATTTCTGATGTTGAAATCATGCGAATATTGATACCTTCAGCGGCCAGTGTTTTAAACATGGTACTGGCGATGCCTGCATGGGAGCGCATACCTACGCCAACGATTGAAACCTTTACAATATTATTATCACCCGTTACTTTTCTCGCCCCCAGTTCTACGCAGGTTTGATCCAGTATGGTTTTTGCACGCTGATAATCATTACGATGCACAGTAAAAGTAAAATCAGTGGTGGCATCGTCTGCAATATTCTGGACTATCATATCCACTTCGATATTTGCGTCGGCAATTGGACCAAGAATTTTAAAGGCGACCCCGGGTAAATCCGGTACTCCGGTGATAGTTAATTTTGCCTCGTCTCTATTAAAAGCGATGCCAGAAATTAAAGCACTTTCCATTTGTGATTCCTCGTAGGTAATGAGTGTGCCATTACCTTCTTTAAATGATGATAATACGCGTAACGCAACGTTATATTTGCCGGCAAACTCCACCGATCTGATTTGCAAGACTTTTGAGCCTAGACTGGCCATTTCCAGCATTTCTTCAAAGGTAATGTGATCGAGTCTGCGGGCTTTTGGCTCAACTCTTGGGTCTGTGGTGTAAACACCATCGACATCGGTATAAATATGGCACTCATCGGCTTTCAATGCAGCGGCTAAAGCGACGGCGGTGGTATCTGATCCGCCGCGGCCCAATGTCGTAATATTGCCATATTCATCAACTCCCTGAAAACCGGCGACTACCACCACTTTTCCAGCCTTGAGATCGGCATGTATTTTGGCATCTTCAATTTCGCGAATCCGCGCCTTGGTGTGACTGCTGTCGGTAAGAATTTTTACCTGCCCGCCGGTATAGGAACTGGCATCGCAACCCAGATTATGCAACGCCATGCATAACAAGGAAATCGTAACCTGTTCACCAGTAGACAGTAAAACATCCATTTCCCGGTCGGTTGGTTGCGTCTGCATTTCTTTCGCCAGAGCCACCAGCCGGTTAGTTTCACCGCTCATCGCCGACAACACGACGACAATCTGATCGCCCGAATCATGGGCTTTTTTAACTTTTTCAGCGACTGTCTTGATACGCTCTACCGAACCGACCGAAGTGCCACCAAATTTATATACATATAATGCCATTCAATAAAACCTTTGTTTACGCGCCAAGTTGCGCTTGTATCCAGGCAGGAACTTTAGCCAACGCTGCCGCCAAGCCAGACGGATCATTACCGCCCGCCTGAGCCAAATCCGGTTTACCGCCACCTTTGCCGCCTACTTGAGTAGCGACAAAATTGACCAGCTCACCGGCCTTTATTTGCCCCATTTTGTCTTTGGACACACCCGCTATTAAACTAACCCTTTCACCATCGACCACAGCCAGGATGATGGCGCAACTACCCAGTTTGTTTTTAAGTTGGTCCGCCATATCGCGCAGGGATTTTGGATCCACATCATTGAGTTTAACCGCCAATACTTTCACACCCGCTATATCAACCGCCTGGGCGCTCAGTTCATCGCCTGCCGAACTGGCCAGTTTTGAGTTTAAACGTTCCAGCTGCTTTTCTAGCGATCTGTTTTTTTCCAATAGTTGTTCAACCTTTTCAGCTGCTTTTTCGGGTGAGCTTTTTAAAAGTCCGGCAATACTGGTCAAGGCTTTATCACGGTTGACTATCCAATCGATACAGCCACTTCCTGTAACGGCTTCGATACGCCTAACGCCCGCGGCAACACCTGTTTCACTGATGATTTTAAAACAGCCTATGTCTCCTGCCCTGTCCACATGAGTACCGCCACAAAGCTCGGTCGAGAATTCACCAATTTTTAAAACTCTGACTTCAGCACCGTATTTTTCGCCAAACAAAGCCATTGCCCCTTCTTTTACAGCATCTTCCCTGGCCATGATTTGTGCAGTAACGGGATTATTTAAACGAATTTGCTCATTAACCAGTCGTTCAAGGACATTGATTTGCTCGGCAGTGACCGGCTCAAAATGTGAAAAGTCAAAGCGTAAACGCTCGGCATTAACCAGCGAGCCTTTTTGAGCAACATGGTCACCCAAAGTTTGCCTTAAGGCAGCATGTAATAAATGCGTGGCTGAATGATTCAGTTCCGTAGCTTTTCTGTCCGCAGCGCTAACCTTTGCATCACACAACTGACCTTTGCTCAATGTGCCTGAAATCAACTTACCTTTATGTAAAAACAGGTTGCCGCCCTGCTTTTGAGTATCCGTCACTTCAAACGCAGCCCCAGCCGCTATAATTCGTCCACAATCGCCAACTTGACCGCCGGATTCGGCATAGAAAGGAGTTTTATCCAAAACTACCAGGCCTTCTTCACCCGCTTGCAAACTGTCTACCGGCTGACCTTGTCTGTAAAGTGCAACGATATGAACCTCATCGTCCAGGCGATCGTAACCGGTGAATTCAGTCTGACTATCCAGTTTTATGTCCTGATTATAATCCGCGCCAAAGCTGCTGGCCGAACGCGCTCTATTACGTTGTGCTGACATCGCCATTTCAAAGCCGGCATGATCAACCGTCAGGTGATTTTCACGCGCAAAATCAGCCGTTAAATCGACGGGAAAACCGTAAGTATCGTAAAGCTGGAATACCGTTTCACCGGGGATGACAGAACCTTGCATCCTGGCGACACAGGCTTCCAGAATCTTCATGCCCTGCCCCAGCGTTTCCGCAAAACGTTCTTCTTCTTTTTTTAACACCCGTTCAACTTGCTCTTGTGCCGCCTTAAGTTCAGGAAAAGCTTCGCCCATTTCCTCGACCAGCGGTTCGACCAGTTTATAGAAGAAAACATCATGAATTCCCAAACGATAGCCATGCCGTATGGCGCGGCGAATAATCCGGCGCAACACATAGCCCCTGCCCTCATTAGACGGCATCACACCATCAGCGACCAAGAAGGCGCAGGAACGAATATGATCGGCAATCACGCGTAATGAACTTTGGCTTAAATCAGTCGTACCAGCTAGACTTGCCGCTGCTTGTAACAACTTCTGAAACAAATCAATTTCATAATTGCTATGTACGCCCTGCATTACCGCGCTTATCCGCTCCAGCCCCATACCGGTATCAACTGACGGTTTGGGCAGCGGCGTTAGCGTGCCGTCCGCAGCGCGGTCATACTGCATGAACACCAGGTTCCAGACTTCGATATATCTGTCGCCATCTTCTTCCGGCGTACCTGGAGGACCGCCGGGGATGTCAGCACCATGATCGTAAAATATTTCAGTACAAGGTCCACATGGTCCGACATCACCCATGGACCAGAAATTATCTTTTGCGCCTATTTTTGAGAATCGGCTTGGCGAAATGCCGACATCATGCAGCCAGATTCTTTCTGCTTCTGCATCTTCTTCAAAAACCGTCACCCATAATTTCTCTGCGGGAATCTCCAGCTCCTTGGTTAAAAAATCCCAGGCATAATGAATTGCATCTTTTTTGAAGTAATCACCAAAGCTGAAATTACCCAGCATTTCAAAAAAAGTATGATGCCTTGCGGTATAGCCCACATTTTCCAGATCATTATGCTTGCCGCCAGCCCTTACACAGCGCTGACTTGTCGCCGCCTTGTTAAAAGCACGTTGTTCTCTGCCTAAAAATACATCCTTGAACTGCACCATCCCGGCATTTGTGAATAATAGCGTCGGGTCATTACCCGGCACCAATGAACTGGAAGGCTCGACAGAATGCCCACGCTGACGAAAGAATTCCAGGAAGGCGGCGCGTAATTCTGCGCTAGTCATCTTTTTCATAATAAATAAATGTTTTTAAAATCTATATAAACTTAATATTTAAATGCTCAAATAAAGCATTAACCATTGCACCCGAAAAACCCCGGCGCAATAAAAAACGGCTGCGTTTAGCCCACTCATTACGTTCCAGGAGCGTATTGTGGTTGTATTTTTTGATATAAATCTGTTCCAGCAGCTCCATCCAGCTGCCCGCTGTTTTTTGTACGATATCGTCAAGATTAGTTTCAACTACACCATTTTGCCGCAGCTCGTAAATTACAGAAATGGGCCCGTAGCCTTTTTCAATGCGGTGCCGGGCATAGCTTTCTGCGTATCTCAAATCGCTCTGCCAACCCTGTTTAGCCAACTCTTCAATAACAGCCAGAATTACATCCTTGTTAAAGCCTTTTATCAGTAATTTATTCAACAATTCTTTTTGGCTATGCTCTCTTCGCGCCAATAACTGGAGACAGGATTCCCTGATTTCAGTAGAGACGCAATTCATCGCATCCTGATTTCCGTTCATCTCATAACACGGGATTCGTGCATCTCTATACTTCATCAATTACAGGCTGTTCAATGACAGCAATAGGCTTGTTAAAAGCCTCTGACCTTATTTTTGCTTCGATTTCCTTGGCTTTTTCTGGGTGTTCTTTCAGGAAGGTTTTTACATTGTCTTTGCCCTGGCCAATTTTTTCATCACCGTAGCTATACCAGGAGCCCGCTTTTTGAATGAATCCGTAACTAACGCCAAGATCAACCAGCTCACCCAGAAAGGAAATACCTTCCCCGTATAAAATCTCGAACTCAGCCTGTTTAAAAGGCGGCGCGACTTTATTTTTTACCACTTTTACCCGCGTTTCATTACCGATAACTTCTTCGCCTTTTTTAACCGAACCAATACGCCTGATATCCAGGCGTACTGACGCATAAAACTTAAGCGCATTACCGCCGGTTGTGGTTTCCGGGCTACCGAACATGACGCCAATTTTCATCCTGATCTGGTTAATAAAAATCACCAGCGTATTGGCGCGTTTGATATTAGCCGTTAATTTTCTTAAAGCCTGAGACATCAACCGCGCCTGCAAACCCATGTGGGAATCGCCCATGTCACCTTCAATTTCGGCTTTGGGCGTTAATGCCGCCACCGAATCGACTACAACAACATCCACCGCACCTGAACGCACCAGCATATCGGTAATTTCCAATGCCTGTTCGCCGGTATCCGGTTGGGAAACCAGCAATTCATCGACATTAACACCGATTTTTTCGGCATAACCCGGATCTAACGCATGCTCAGCGTCAACAAAAGCGGCTGTGCCGCCGAGTTTTTGCACTTCGGCGATGACTTGCAATGTCAGCGTCGTCTTACCTGATGACTCAGGACCATAGATCTCAACAACACGACCCCGCGGTAAACCGCCACAACCCAGCGCAATATCCAACCCCAAAGAGCCTGTAGACACCACATCAATATCACGAGAAGCAGCCACATCGCCCATACGCATGACAGAGCCTTTACCAAACTGCTTTTCTATCTGCATCAGCGCTGCGCCTAGTGCTTTCTTTTTGTTCTCATCCATTTTTAATGCCCTGTAGGTTAGAAAATATCGGCTAACTAAATAAATATTATCACATAGACACAGGGGTTCGGGTAGTGTTGATTTTCAAAGCGTGTAAGGCCTATGTGATTACCCGTTTCCTTTATTTAACATCATTGTAGGAATCAAACCTGATAAAGAAATTTCCTATCTGATCTATTACACATTGATTAATCCTGACAATCTCAGTTGCGGTGTTGTAGTTCATATTCAGAGGCTGCCCACTTTCACAGCAACCGTGAAATTGCACGGCCTCCAAATTGCAACATTAATTTTTCAATTGCATTTGATCGCCCTCTAACTCCGCTATTATTTCTATTCCTGGTCACTATCGCGTAACATATCACGAATAAGCATATTCACGATTATGCACCACTTTCGTTCCTGATCATTTCGACACCTTTGGATTAATCCCACCAAAATGGATACAACTGTAATTCCTTTAGCTCAACGCTTTAGAGGGTATCTCCCTGTAATTGTTGATATAGAAACATCCGGATTTAATCCCAAAAAAAATGCTTTATTGGAAATTGCTGCCGTTATTGTTGAATTTAACAGCAACCATGATCTGGAAATTACCGAACGCTATTCAACACATGTTGTCCCCTTTAAAAATTCCGAGCTGGACGCTTCAGCTCTCAAATTTAATGGTATAGACCCGTATCACCCGTTTCGCATGGCCATAGATGAAAAAGACGCACTGGACATGCTGTTTAAGCCCATTAAACATGCTGTAAAGCGTAACAATTGCACACGCGCCATTATGGTAGGACACAATCCTGCTTTTGATATCGGTTTCCTGAATGCTGCCATTCAAAGAACACAAATAAAACGCAGCCCATTTCATCCGTTCAGCACCTTCGACACAGCTACATTGGGGGGATTGGCTTATCAACAGACTGTGCTGGCAAAAATTGCTCTGGCCGCGGGTTTGGAATGGGACAACGACAAAGCACATTCAGCCTTATATGATGCTGAAAAGACAGCCGAGCTGTTTTGTCTGATCGTCAATCGCTGGAAAAAATTTGAAGGATTAGAACGACATAACTTAATAAAACACGAATTGTAAGATAAGTATTCATCTATCCCATTGAAAAATCGAAGATAGCGAGGAATGTAACATAATCTCCCCATCATCCCTCTTTATGTCAAAGGGGAGCTGAATAATAAAACTGCAGGTGCGAATTAATTCACATTATGTGGATGAATCCGCACCTGCAACTACATGCATTTATTATTCAATGCCGCCGACAGATGCCAGCATAGTGACCAATTCGCCCTTTCTGTACAAATCGATGACGATGTCACAACCACCAACCAATTCACCGTTTATATACAATTGCGGATAAGTAGGCCAATTTGAATATTCCTTAAGCGCTTCACGCAACTCCGGATCTTCAAAAATATTTACATACACGTATTTTGCCTGACAGGCATCCAACACCTGCACAGTTTGACCTGAAAAACCGCATTGCGGAAAATCAGGGGAACCTTTCATATATAAAACGACCGGATTATTTTCAATCTGATCTTTGATTCTTTCTATAACGCTCATAGTACTAGTTACTCAATTAAATAAAGACCTACTGATTTTATCAACTTTATCCAGCATAAAAAAGCTATTCGTACAATCCGGCTCTTGCCTGAGAGTAGATTGGTACTTATAATCGAGCATTTTTTTATCGGGTAGCTTATAGCTGCCGTTTTTTGTTTGCAGGCAGAAACCATGACCAGCCATATTATGCCAACATACAGCCGCCTGCCCGTCACCTTTGAACGGGGAGAAGGCGCATGGTTGTTGGACGAAAATAATAATCGTTATCTGGATGTCCTATCCGGCGTCGCAGTATGCAATCTGGGCCATGCTCACCCGGCTGTACATAGAGCTATCTGTGATCAAAGCGAAAAACTGCTGCATACCTCCAATATCTATAAAATTGCCGCTCAGGAGCGCCTGGCTGACAAACTGATTGAAAAAAGCGGCATGGATAACGTGTTTTTCTGTAATTCAGGCGCCGAAGCCAATGAAGCGGCTATCAAGCTGGCTCGCAAGTACGGTCATGAACGAGGCGTAGAAAATCCCGCGATTATTGTCATGGAAAAGAGTTTTCATGGCCGCACCTTGGCAACGCTAAGCGCTACCGGCAACAGTAAAGTACAACAAGGCTTTGCGCCGTTGGTTGAGGGTTTTGTGCGGGTACCCTATAACGATATCAGCGCCATCAAGCAAGCGCTTGAGCAAAATAAAAATATCGTTGCTGTATTGGTTGAGCCCATACAAGGAGAAGGCGGCGTCAATATCCCCGCCGCAGATTACCTAAATCAGATACGCAGCCTGTGTAATCAGCATGATTTGCTGATGATGCTGGATGAAATCCAGACTGGCATAGGCCGCACCGGCAAATTTCTTGCCTTCCAGCACAACAACATTATTCCTGACGTGTGTACGCTGGCCAAAGCCTTGGGGAATGGCGTGCCTATTGGTGCATGTCTCGCGCGTGGCAAAGCTGCGCAACTGCTCACCGCCGGAAATCACGGCTCTACATTTGGCGGCAATCCCCTGGCCTGTAGTGCTGCTTTAGCAGTACTGGCAACGCTTGATGAAGAGAACCTGATCGAACAGGTACAGCGAAAAGGCGAAACTATCTGCGCCGGATTTATAGAGCACTTGCAGGGCAATAAACATGTTGTTGATATTCGCAACAAAGGCTTGATGATCGGTATCGAACTCGACAGCCCATGCGCCGAGTTAGTTAAATCAGCATTGCATCAGCGTTTATTGATCAATGTAACCAACGAAACCACGATTCGTTTGTTACCGCCATTAATCATTGACGAGCAACAAATCAAACTACTTGTAGAAACTTTATCGACTTTAATTACCGAATACACAGAACAAACGGCACAAAAAACATTATCATGAATCCCAGACATTTCACCAGCTTGCTTGATTTATCCAGCGAAGAATTTCGTCTTCTGATTAATAGAGCTATAGAACTAAAAAACCATCGCGATCCTGACTACCAACCCTTAAAAGGTCAGTTGTTAGCGATGATTTTTGAAAAATCATCGACACGTACTCGCATTTCATTTGAAACGGGCATGGCCCATTTTGGCGGCAGTGCCTCATTTTTGTCTCCCAGAGATACCCAACTGGGACGAGGTGAACCGTTGCAGGATAGTGCCAAAGTCATTTCCAGCATGGTCGATTGCATCATGCTGAGAACCGACAAGCACGAAACCGTAACGACATTTGCTCAGCACTCCAGCGTTCCCGTTATTAATGGCTTAACTGATCAACAACATCCCTGTCAGTTGCTGGCAGATATGCAAACTTATTTTGAATATCGCGGCGAAATCAAAGGCAAGACCGTGACATGGATTGGTGACGGTAATAACATGTGCCACTCTTATATCCATGCCGCAATGCTGCTGGATTTCAAACTGAACATTGCTTGTCCAACAGGCTATTGTCCGCAACAAGAATTTGTTGCGGCCGCAGGCGAACGCGTCAGGTTTTTTAATACTGCATTGGAAGCGGCCAAAAATGCTGACCTTTGTGTTACAGATGTCTGGGCCAGTATGGGGCAAGAAGAAGAACAAAAACATCGCGAAATAGCGTTTAAAGGCTATCAGATTAACGCCGAGATCATGAATGCTGCACACGATGACGCACTATTTATGCACTGCTTACCTGCGCACCGCGGCGAAGAAGTCACTGCTGAAGTGATTGACGGGCCCCAGAGCGTTATCTTCGCTGAAGCCGAAAATCGCCTGCATGCACAAAAAGCGTTACTGGAATTTCTCCTGTGCAAAAAATAACGTTAAAATCGGCCTCATCAGACGACTACTAACAAAAGAAGGCACCCGTGAAAACCTTACTCAGTTCTTTTTTTTTATTGATTTTAACTTCCGGTTCGGCGCTGGCTGAAACAGTCTATGTGGCCGATGATCAGAATTTAGCACTGAGGGACTCAGCGAGTATTCATGGTAAACTTTTAAAATCGCTACTCACCGGAACGCCCCTGACGCTTATTGATAAACAATCCAAAGCTGAATTTATCCATGTTCGCCTTATTGATGGCACAGAAGGTTACATTAAAGCGCGTTACACCAATAAGCAGCCGCCCGCTATTGATCCTAAAGACTCATCCAGCAAAACCATAGCACTATTACAGTCTGAAAATGCCGCGCTGAGAACTGAATTGAATACGCTAAAAGATTCTCTTACACCGGGATCATCTCTGGAAAAGTCTTTAGCTACGGAACGTGACCAGTTAGCCCGCGAACTCAATGAACTGAAAAAAACGGCTGCCAGCTCATTTCAATTAAAAAACGAACGTGACGAACTTCAGGAACGCGTAGTTAATGTTGAACGGGATTTACAGCAGTATAAACTTGAAAACCAGGCACTAAAAGACACTGCCAGTCAGGACTGGTTCCTCTACGGCGGCGTACTCTCGCTTGCCGGTGTTATTTTAGGATTTATCCTGCCCAAACTCGGCTGGCGACGCAAAAGCAGTTGGGATTCGTATTAATTCAGGTACAAGGTAAAAGGATAAAGGTTAAAGAAGCCTGATTCCTTGCACATCACTGGCATTCAGTTAAGCGATTTAGCTCCTTCTCCCTTGAGGTAGAAGGTTAGGATGAGGGGGCTTTTAAAGGCAGTAGCCCTTTTCGATTTTATTCTCCTCGCCCCAACCTCTCCAGCAGGAGAGGGAGTTTTCTTTCTTATCTGAATGCCAGTGACCTTGAACCTTTAACCTTAACCTTAACCAGGAATCAAGCACATGGCTCATTCAGATGACCACAACACCCGCACCTTTTCTTCCCAAGTCGTTGACGGCATGGAACGCGCGCCCAGCCGCGCGATGCTGCACGCCGTCGGTTTTAAAAATGAAGACTTCAAAAAACCGCAAATAGGCATTGCTTCGACCTGGAGCATGGTCACGCCTTGCAACATGCATATCAACAAACTCGCTGATGCTGCTGCGTCAGGTGTCGACAATGCCAACGGTAAAGCTGTCATCTTTAATACCATCACAATATCCGATGGCATATCAATGGGTACTGAAGGCATGAAATATTCGCTGGTATCCCGCGAAGTCATCGCCGACTCGATTGAAACTGTTGTTGGATGCCAGGGTTTTGACGGTATTGTCGCGATCGGCGGCTGCGATAAAAATATGCCGGGCTGCATGATTGCTATATCACGCTTGAATCGTCCGGCTATCTTCGTCTACGGCGGCACTATTATGCCGGGCTGTCATAAAGACAAAAAACTCGATGTGGTTTCGGTCTTTGAAGCAGTCGGCGCCAGAGCCAACAACAAAATCGATGATGCCGAACTCGCCGAAATTGAAGCCAAGGCGATTCCCGGTGCAGGCTCATGCGGCGGCATGTACACTGCAAATACGATGGCTTCAGCGATTGAAGCACTGGGCATGAGTTTACCTAACAGCTCTGCCCAGGCGGCTATTTCAAACGATAAAAAATTGGACTGCGAACGTGCCGGTGCAGCCGTATTGGAATTGCTGAAAAATGACATCAAACCCAGCGACATCATGACCAAAGCCGCTTTCGAGAACGCCATTACAGTTGTCATCGCGCTCGGCGGCTCGACCAACGCGGTATTGCATCTCCTGGCGATGGCAAATGCCGCCAACGTTGACATTACCCTGGATGACTTCACCCGCATCGGCAAGCATGTACCAATGGTTGCCGATTTAAAACCCAGTGGCCGTTACCAGATGGCCGAACTGATCGAAATTGGCGGCATTCAACCGCTCATGAAAATCCTGCTGGACAAAGGCTTGTTACACGGCGACTGCCTGACCGTAACCGGCAAAACGCTGGCTGAAAACCTGGCCGATGTCTTACCCTATCCTGAAGGTCAGGATATGATTCATTCATTAGATAATCCGATCAAAAAAGACAGTCATCTAGTGGTTTTGTATGGCAATCTGACTCCTGGAGGCGCGGTTGCAAAAATCACCGGTAAAGAAGGTTTGCGCTTTATCGGCACAGCCAAAGTATTTGACGCCGAGGAACAGGCGCTACACAGCATATTAAATGGCGACATCGTTAAAGGTGATGTAATCGTCATCCGCTACGAAGGCCCGAAAGGCGGCCCCGGCATGCGCGAAATGCTCTCCCCTACTTCCGCGATTATGGGTAAAGGCCTAGGGAAAGAAGTGGCCTTGATTACCGATGGCCGGTTTTCCGGCGGCACGCACGGTTTTGTGGTCGGACACATCACACCGGAAGCATACGTCGGCGGCCCATTAGCGATTGTTGAAAATGGCGATACCATCACCATAGACGCTGAAAACAATGAATTGAAGCTGGTTATTAACGAACACGAAATGGATCGCCGTCTTGAAAAATGGCAGCAACCAAAGCCGCGTTATACGCGTGGCGTGTTGGCGAAATATGCCAAGCTGGTGAGTTCGGCTTCGCTAGGTGCGGTTACTGATAATCTGGATTGATTGCTGGGTTACGACTGCATGGATGCAGGTAATTGAGCAATGCAGGGGCAATTGCCGAGCGATAGTGTAACCCAACATTGCCGCTTCGATGTGTTGGGTTATGGCTATCGCCTAACCCAACCTACGGCACTAACCCAACGGCCCTGCTTGAAGAGGTTAAGTATGATTGCCATGCCTTCTACTGAAGAGAATAGAGCTTCCAACAATCGTGTTAGCGTTCTGGAAAACACTCGATCTCATGGATAAAAAAGAATACATAATCAGACAATTAGGTCGAACAAAAAACAAAAAATACGAGGCGTATGTCGTCAGTCGAATTATTCACTTGTTGAATAACTTTGATATTAAATTTGTGACGCAACAATATGTAACTAGACCAGAAGGAAGAGCATTAACAGACTTGTTTTTCCCACAAATAAACCTTCATATCGAAGTTGATGAGCCATATCACAAAGATAACATCGAGAATGATAAGATAAGAGAAGCAGATATTGTTAATGCAACAAATCATGAAGTTTTGAGGGTCGATGTTTCAAAGTCCATCGAAGATATTAATTCTCAAATCCATGAAATAGTGGAGAAAGTGCAGCGCGAAATAAAGCAATTAAAAGATGAAAATTTATTTACTCCTTGGGATATAGATTCAGAGTTCAATCCGGAAACATACATTAAACGTGGTTATATTGATATTTCAGACAATGTTGCTTTCAAAACCATAAAAGATGCTTGCAATTGCTTTGGACATAATTATGCTGGCTGGATGCAAGGAGGCGCACCTCATCCTGATTCTAATATTTTGCTCTGGTTTCCAAAATTATTTCCAAATGGAGAATGGCTTAACAACATTTCCCCTGATGAAGAAACAATCACTGAAAGAAACGAGGATGACGCAAAAGCCAGAGAACATTTAGACGGTTACATAAATCAAACAAATGGTAAACAACACAAGCGCATTGTATTTGCCAACGTAAAAGGTAACTTAGGCGACAGGCTATACAGGTTCAGAGGGTTATACGAATTAAGTCTTAAAGATTCTAGACTTCCAATTGGTCTTGTGTGGCAAAGAAAAGAAACTAGAGTAAAAACCTATCCTCTTAACATAGATATGAGTTTTATTGATAAAAAGGGTAACGTCAAAGCTGCACCCATTCCAGAAATGGTAACTACATCTCAAGCAAAATCAAAGACAGCCTTACGCACGAACCCCAAACAATTTTTATCCGAGAAGTTTCCCGAACTATTGCTTTGCAAAAGAACCACGAGTCGGATGTATGAAAACAAAGAAAAGAAGAACTACTTTGATAATTGGTGGTTTAATTTCAGTCACGATAATCTAAAATCAAATGAATTTATTGTCTTTGTTGGTGCTCTCGATTATGCAAACAGAAACTTTCGGGTACTTAAAGTTCCTTCGTCATACCTTTTGCAGAATATTGATAAAATTGATATGACTGATGATGGATGGATAAACCTTTATATTCGTATGAAAGATTTAATCGATATAAGAAACACAAATAACCTATCTTTTCGTGATTTTTCTATAAATTAACCCGTTAACCCGGAAAGTCGCAATCCGTAGGGTGCAATAGCAAGTAGCCTCGATGTAACGTAGTGGAATCGAGGATAATCGGAGTTTCCCCACGCCCTCGATTCCGCTTCACTCCATCGAGGCTACTTGCTACTTCACTTAGGTAACCGCTTAATAACCAAAGTTAATTTGGTCGCATTCTAACCTAACTGTCCGATTCTTCATGGTATTGGTGGTTTTTTTAATTTCCAGATGGTTGTTTTGATTCTTGAGTAAGCCGATTGTGCTATATTCAGCTAGGTTTTTTTCGGTTATGGGAGAGGAGAAATATGTC
>CAYVFT010000035.1:0-30457 GCA_964450225.1 uncultured Crenothrix sp.
TATCGCCCCAAACCGTTCTCTCACGAGTTTCTGATTGGTAATGCGCTATTCCGATATGACGGAGGCATTTGGATAGATGCCACTTCGGCTGAAAGTTATACGTAATCAGAAAAATTATGAATCGTCGACTTTATCGGCTAGCGCAGTAAGTTGTTTAACCAGCACAGCTAATTGCCCGGTGTTTTCAGTGCGTATCGTGGCATGGGCCACTTTCCGGCCTTTGCGGGGAGCTTTGTCATAAAGATGCAAATGCGCATGGGGAATTGCCAGTAATTCTTCAGTCAAAGGCCATCCACCAATGAAATTAACCATCGCTGCTTTACCAACAGACGTAGTCGCACCTAAAGGCAAGTCAAGAATAGCCCGTAAATGATTTTCAAACTGGCTGGTTTCAGAGCCTTCAATCGTCCAATGGCCTGAATTATGTACACGCGGCGCAAATTCATTGGCGATCAGTTTTCCGTCAAGTTCGAATAGTTCCAACGCCAACACGCCGACATAATCCAATGCTTCCATTAAGCGTGATATATAAGTTTCGGCCTGTTGCTGCATGGGATCATTGTCGCAACATTCCGAGACGCGCAGAATGCCGCCGCGGTGAAAATTCTCCGATAAAGGATAGAAAACAATCGCGCCTGAAACATTACGCGCTGCAATGATAGATACTTCCCGTTTAAATGGGACAAAAGCTTCGACTATAGCAGGAACTCCTGCCATTAGTTCCCAGGCGGATTTCAAGTCATCAGCCGATTTGAGTAGGGATTGACCTTTACCGTCATAACCCATGGTGCGGCTTTTTAAAATGGCTGGCCAGCCAATCATTGACATCGCCTGCTCCAGGCTTTCTAGACTGTCAACGGCCGCATAAGCCGGAGTAGGAATGGCTATATCGTGAAAAAAGGTTTTTTCGATCAACCGGTCCTGTGCAACCGCCAGGGCTTTGGGTGCAGGATGCACCTGGGTATGTGAGGCAAGAAATTCGGCCACTTCGGCCGGCACATTTTCAAATTCGTAAGTAACTACATCAGCCCGTTCTGCAAGCTGCGCGAGTAACCGCGGATCGTCATAATCGCCAAGTAAATGTTCACCCAGCCTGTTGGCACAGGCGTCAGCGGATGGATCAAGAAATATAAAGTCCACACCTAAGGGATAACCCGCTAAAGCAATCATTCTGGCAAGCTGACCTGCACCCAGTACACCGACTATCATAAAATTTCCTCGCGCGGATCGGAGTGCGCGAGCACTGTTTCGGTCTGCTCGCTTCTAAACGTATTTAATGCCTCACGATAACGGCTATGTTTATTACTGATAATGGCTGCTGCCAATAACGCCGCGTTGATAGCACCCGCTTTGCCGATAGCTAGTGTACCTACCGGAATACCTGCCGGCATTTGCACGATGGACAATAAGGAATCCATACCATTCAACGCCTTGGACTGCACCGGGACGCCTAAAACAGGAACCGCTGTTTTCGCTGCTGTCATGCCCGGCAAATGCGCCGCTCCCCCTGCGCCGGCAATAATGACTTCCAGGCCTTTAGATTCAGCGTTTTCAGCATAATGGAACAGTTTATCGGGAGTCCGGTGTGCCGAAACCACTTCAACTTCATGAGGGATGCCCAGCCGCTCAAGTATTTCAGCCGCAAAGCGCATGGTTTCCCAGTCGGAGGTTGAACCCATGATGATGCCAACCAGTGCTGTCATGTATTACTCCTTAATAGTATCAGTACGATCTGGATGATTTAAAAATCGCGTAGTATCGCATAAATGGCGTGGTGATGTTTTCTAAGTTGCAGAAGATTTTAGCGAGTAAAAAGTTAATTACACACGGTAAACCGCCGGCTACGCCGGGGGTGATTTAACTGTTTGTTATAAGAGCATGGCACGGAAACTCTGTTGGTGAAGTTGGTGCAGTATCGTACAAGAAATATCTTGCAGGAAAAGGTTTCGATCGTTAATAACAAAACACAAATGTTATCAAAATGCTACTGACCAAAACACCAATATGAGGAGAACTAGAACGAGTCCTGATAAAATGATAAAGTTGGTGTTTATTTAGTTACAGATTCAAGGTGGGATGTATAAGCCTTGAACTATTTAACCCTTGCGATGCAAATTTATGAAAATACATACCTTCACCATAAACTTATTTTTTGCTGCCTTGACCAGCATTGTTATTGCGCTATCTGTTACTGGCTGTTCCGATGATGAGAAAAAAACGGTACCGGTTAAAACCAGTCACAATCCATTTGATCATTCTCATGATGTTCCGGTGACTGATGTTGAAAAACATAAATTCGAGCATGATTTTGCTGCCCAATGCGTAGCTAGAGAACTGAAGAATTCAGTTAACAAAGAAGAAGATAGAGAACGTTTTTCTAAATCCTGCATGTGTGTTGCAACCTATATGATGAAAGATTTAACAGCCCAGGAAGCTGAAAAATTTCTAAAAGAACATGAAAACCCACGGTCGTTACAAATCAAGTACGACAGTGCCGTTTATCATTGCACACAACAGAAAACGGTGGATAAAGGCTTTAAAACTTATGAAGCACCCAAGCCTAAGCAAGAAGAGGGTTTTTTCAACAAGTTTTTCTAAAACCGGGAAACTTCAGTTTATTTTTCGGCTAACCTTTTTCTTTTCCGCTAGTGTTGATGGTACCTATGAGTTGAATGTAAAAGTGCATAAAACGTCTCGGAATCATTTAGTGCATATGCAATCGTAATAGTCGCCATGCAAAAGCAATCCTTATCTCCAGCCATTTTCTTAATGGGCCCAACAGCTTCAGGAAAGACAGCCCTTGCCGTACAACTGGCACATGCCTTAGGTGGAGAAATCATCAGTGTAGACTCTGCTCTGGTTTATAAGGGCATGGATATAGGAACTGCAAAGCCCACTCTGAAAGAAAGAGGCAGTGTTCCTCATCACCTGATAGATATATTAGACCCCTCCGAATCTTTCTCTACAGGCCAGTTTAGAAAACTGGCACTAGCCTTAATGGATGAGATAACCCAGCGCGGAAAAGTCCCGATTTTGGTTGGCGGCACCATGCTTTATTTTAATGCATTATTGAATGGGCTCGCAGTATTGCCCGAAGCCAGTCCGGGGATCAGGGCAAAACTTGATCAGGATTTAGTGCAATTAGGTAAAGAGGCTTTGCATCAACGCCTCACCCAAATTGATCCACTAGCGGCAGTGAAAATTCACCCTAATGATCCACAACGCGTCCAGCGTGCTCTGGAAGTCTATGAAATCAGCGGTAAACCCTTATCCTCATTTTTTAACACAGCCGAAGTTGATGATCTGCCGTATCAAAAAATAAAACTGATTATTGCCCCACCAGATCGGAAAATTTTGCACGATATCATCGCTCAACGTTTCCGGAATATGCTGGAGCAAGGGTTTATTAATGAAGTGGACGCGCTCTATCACCGTGGTGATTTAAGCGAAAAAATGCCATCTATTCGCGCCGTTGGTTATCGACAAGTCTGGTCTTATCTGCAAGGTGAGGATGATCTTGAAACTATGACAGAAAAAGCCATTATCGCCACCCGGCAATTGGCTAAACGACAATTTACCTGGCTACGTAGAGAAACAGACGCGATCAGATTCCAGACTGGGCAAGAAGATTTATTGGAACAAGTATTGGAAGTTGTAAAGATCCAGCAATCCTGCAATCCTGAACCAACCTTTAGTGCGCCCGTTGGTTTCGATGCGGATGGAAACTCGGCGTGGCCTGCATAATCCAGCATCAGGAACGGACTTACCCCGGCGTCGGGGGTATTATTAGGAGAGCAGTGTGCATACCGGAAAACCGTCACCTAGCCAATGAGTCGCATCAATACGGGTAATTCGATGTCCCTTTTTCGTAACTTTGCTTTTTATTTTTAAGGAATTTGCTTAAGCGGGAATGAATAAAATTTATATATTGGTATGTCAGATAAACTGTTAATCAGATAAGTTCCTGTCACAAAATTTTATCAAAATTATTGGTACTTGGCAGGTAGTTAGTAGCTCCAGATGCATTGGAATAATTAATTATTAAGCTAAAATCTTTAAGTAATTTTGATAGCTAGTGGAGTAGGTTATGGAAAGAAGACTTTATCAAAGGATTCCGGTACAGGTTTCAGTTAACGTTATTACCGAAGATGGTTTGCGTATTCAAGTGGTTGGACTCGAAGTTTCCAGCGACGGGCTAATTATCGAATGTAACAACAAGCAACGGAATATGATTACACCAGGGGGGAGTTTTCTTCGTGACGGTAGGCCGCTATCCGTGTTTGTTGATATGAATCTGTCAGATGATGATCAATTATCTAAAATTGTAGCACGATGCCATGTGGATTTTTCTCGGCGTATATCCAGTGATCAATGCAAAATTGGACTGCGTTATGCTGATATTGAAAATAACGGCCATGAGCGGATTATTACGTTTATTGAGAAAACGCTAGATTTAATTATTGTCAACTAAATTAAGATCACTTAATGTTCACGGGCAACTGTACGAACACAGGTATGTTGATCCTGCAATAATTGTTTCACTTCATCCATCAGGCTTATGCAATCAATTGAGTCAGTGTGTGGCATCCATACAAATCATTTTCCCAGTAGCAGTGCAAAATGCATGACCAAGTAGCGTTGCGCTTAGTTAATCTGGAGATCGGGTGACTCAAATGAAGCATATCAGCAGGCTACTATCTGTTCGCGGTTAAGACATGAAAAAGCCAAATGTTCCGCAGTCTATCAAGGACTTTCATCTTCCTTTAGTGCAACATAAACAACAAACTCACCAAACCCCAGGATACCGCTCCCGCTGCCGGAATTGTGAAAAGCCATGCCCAAACAATCCGTTCGATGACAGATAGTTTAAGCGCGTGAGGATTCTTGGCAAAACCAACGCCCATAATCGCTGTTGAAATGCTATGCGTAGTGGAAACCGGCATACCGAAATGGGCGGCGGTCAACAGAATTGTCGCCGAGCTGGTTTCTGCTGCGAAACCGTTTATCGGATGTAATTTCACCATTTTGTGGCCGAGAGTTTTAATAATACGCCACCCGCCTACTGCAGTGCCCAGCGCCATGATCAAAGCGCAAGTGAAGATAATCCAGGTATCGATGTCTTTTTCTCCTCCATCGGGCCGTAAGAATTCAGCCCAGTGTGGCAAGTGGTCGAGCGTACCGGCGCTGTTAGCGGTAAAAATTGCTAAAGCGATGATGCCCATGGTTTTTTGCGCATCGTTACTGCCATGCGCAAAGCCCATATATCCGGCAGATAAAAGCTGGGCCTTCCCGAATACAGCATTAATCCATTTTGGACGTGATATGCGCGCCATGACACCACCCGCAGAATTCAATCCACTGATGATAGCCATCAGGCCGCCCATGATAACGATGCCTAAAGTAAAACCGGCAAGCGGTGAACTGATCATCGGAATCACTACTTTCCACAATATTCCTTTATTTTCGGTCCAGACGGTCGCTGTCTTCGACCATATCAAGACATCGAAATTATTGTTTCCGGCAGCAAGTGCTGCACCGCATAAGCCGCCGATCAAAGCATGGCTGGAAGAGGATGGTAGCCCCAGTGCCCAGGTAAAAAGATTCCAGATAATCGCGCCGGTGAGCGCGCAGATTAACACTTCGGAGGAGATAGTCACTAAGCCGGTATCGACTAATCCTGACGAAATGGTTTTGGCCACGGCGGTTCCCGAAAATGCACCGACCAGATTGGTGACTGCAGCGAGCATTACCGCCTGTGTTGGTGTTAATACTTTGGTGGCAACAACTGTTGCAATAGAGTTTGCGGTGTCGTGAAATCCGTTGATGAACTCGAAGACCAGCGCCACCAGGATGACAAGCAAGAGCAGAGTCAGCATAAAAGTCCTTTTATGAGTTTTTTAAGGCGATGTGGTAGACGACATTGCCGGCATCCCGGCAGCGGTCAATCGCTTTTTCGAGAATTTCAAACAAATCCATTTTTACCAAGTAACGAATCGGATCGGTTTCATTGGCATAAGCATCCCGATAAAACTCAAGTATTTGGCGATCAGCTTCGGCTTCAATACCTTGTAACTGATCGTTTAATTTTTTGATTTTATCCAGATCCATGCCTATACGTAACAATCCGACCATTTGTTCCAAAACCTTGCAGGCTTGCTCCAACATGGCTGCACGGCTGGCAAAATCTACGTTACCAATACGATCCTGAGCCAGGGTATATCGCTCTGCAAACTTTTCCACGATTTTAGGGATTTTGTAAAGAGCGCTGCTAAGGGCTTCAATATCTTCACGATCGAGCACGGTAACAAATGTATTGACTAATTCCTCACTGATTTGCGCGAATAAGTCTTTTTCCCGGCGACGCGCCTGTTTAAACTTTTCCAATGATTGTTGTGTCGCTGGCGTACTTAGTAGCTCGATCAATGCCTTAGCAGACGTTCGCGCGGATTCGGCACTGGCTTCAAGCAAGCCATAGAATTTATCGCCTTTGCCGAAGATGGTTTGCAATGAGAACATGGTGTTTCCTTATTTATGAGCCATAAAGCATTTATTATTTGAAGAAACCTTCACGTATGTTGGTAATTAGCGAGGTTTACCGGGCGATTAAGCGCGATGGCAAATCTGGCTGTATTCCAGTAGCCATCGGCTAGTACTAAAGCCAATTCCACATTGACGCGTCAGAACGGTCTGGATTATACAATATTCGATATTTTATGTTTTATCTGTATGAAAATTTTGCGCATGTTTTTGATGTTTAGCTTGAACATGGAAATTAATCGACAATCACGTTTTATTGAATCAATCAAACTCTCAAGAGAAATACTTAATGACGACATCAGATACATCGACAACCGGCTCATTAACAAGTACGGAAATATCGACCCCGGCGTGGTGCTTTATCTGATGGATCGCCGCAGTATGGACGCGCGTGCTCTGGAGCAACTGCTTTACCATCAATCGGGTCTGCTGGATGTTTCCGGTATTTCCAACGACATGCGTACGTTGCTTGCCAGCGACGACCCGCGCGCATAGCAGGCGATCGAAATTGTGTGCTCTGACAAAACCAATATTGGTTGCCAATTACCAAGAAAAACATAATACCTCCTCCACTTCATGGTAAATTTATAGTATTTTCGTAACATCAACTCAAAAACAACCTGCAACCAACACAGGTTATTGAAATAATTTTTCCGATAAATTACAACATCAAGAACAAAGGATTTATGAATAATCAAGAACTCTGGCAGCGTTATCAGGACTGGCTTTATTTTAACGAAGATTTGGGGCTTTATCTGGATGTCAGCCGGATGCGCTTTGATGAACGGCTGGTGTTATCACTAGAACCAAAATTTGCGCAAGCGTTCAAGAACATGATGGCCTTAGAACAAGGGGCAATCGCTAATCCTGACGAGAATCGGATGGTAGGTCATTACTGGTTGCGTAACCCTGACGTGGCTCCAGCGAATCTGAAACATGAGATTGTAGACAATTTGGAGCAAATTGAAGATTTTGTCCAGAAGGTACACAACGGCACGATTCATCCACCTTTAGCCCCTAAATTCACTGATGTTCTTTCTATTGGCATTGGCGGTTCAGCGCTTGGTCCGCAGTTTGTGGATGAAGCCTTGGCAGCCGATTTTCCTCCGCTAACTATCCATTTTATCGACAATACCGATCCAGCCGGCATCGATCATATCCTCAACCGTCTGAAAGACCGGCTTAGCAGTACTCTGGTTATTGTCACCAGCAAATCGGGCGGCACGCCAGAAACGCGTAACGGGATGCTGGAGGTGAAGCACGCCTATGAGCAACAAGGCTTGAGCTTCCCTGCCCATGCTGTTGCCGTCACCATGTTGGGCAGCAAAATGGATGAGCTGGAGCGGATTGAAGGTTGGCTAGAGGAATTTCCCATGTTCGATTGGGTAGGTGGCCGCACTTCTGAAATGTCATCGGTAGGGCTATTGTCAGCTTCTTTACTGGGGATAGATGTTCGAGCGATGTTAGAGGGTGCAAAACAGATGGACATAGCTACCCGCGTGCCCGAAATCAGAAGCAACCCAGCCGCTTTATTGGCCCTTTCCTGGTATTATGCGGGCAACGGCAGGGGCGAAAAAGACATGGTAGTTATACCATACAAAGATAGCCTGCTGCTGTTTTCACGTTATCTGCAACAATTGATAATGGAGTCACTGGGCAAGGAAAAAGATCTGGACGGTAAGACGGTAAATCAGGGGCTTGCAGTTTATGGTAACAAGGGCTCCACAGACCAGCATGCCTTTGTCCAGCAATTGAGGGAAGGTGTAGCGAACTTCTTTGCTGTTTTTATAGAAGTATTGCAAGACCGCAACGGAGTATCCATCGAAGTAGAGCCTGATGCGACGTCAGGAGATTTTCTTTTCGGGTTTTTACAGGGTACACGACAAGCGCTTTACGAAAATCGTCGGGATTCGATTACTGTGACGATTTCCCAAGTGAGCCCCCGAACGATCGGCGCCCTGATCGCCCTGTTCGAAAGAGCCGTCGGGTTCTATGCCTCTCTGGTAAACATCAATGCCTATAATCAACCGGGCGTGGAAGCAGGGAAAAAAGCCGCTGAGACTTTATTGAAATTGCAGCGAAAAATTCTGGCTGTTTTAAAAGCAGCAGATCAGCCTTTGGAATTGACCACACTGGCAGAAAAAGCCGACGCAATTGATCAGATTGAACAGGTTTACAAAATTGTGCGGCACTTGGCAGCCAATCATCGTGGCGTCGTTTTACACGGTGATCACGCTAAGCCTGGAGATCTGAGTGTCAGCTACATTTCGTCTTGATTGACAGGCCTATCTCTACAAAAAGCTAGCAAGCTTCATTATTCAATTTGATTAATTTTATTGCTCTACCCTGCCCGCAGACTGAATGGGCAGGGTAGAAAATCATTTTCAGCTCGCTTTACCCGCTTCTGTTGCAGCAGGAACTTCGATCAATCTTCCTGATTTACAGTCGTATATGTAGCCGTAAACCGGAATACTGGAAGGCACCAGAGAATGCTTCTTAATGCGGATTACATCTTCCAGAACACTTTCTTCTTGATCTTTAATAGTCAGCCAATTTATATGTTTAGCTTCGTGTGAACCCGGTCCTGTACCGGTGTCATACCACAAGCCTTTTTCGTCCAGGGATGCCGTTGTCAAACTGCTGCCCAACAAGTCACGCATGATCTCATCAGTAAATAGTTCCATGCCGCAGTTGGTATGATGAATGACAAACCATTCGCGTGTTCCCAATAATTTATAGGAAATCACCAATGAACGTATCGCGTCGTCACTGGCACGGCCGCCCGCATTACGGATAACATGGGCATCGCCTTCCGATAAGCCGGCATATTTTGCAGGGTCCAAGCGGGCATCCATACATGTCAGGATGGCGAAATGTCTTCCCGGTGGCAGAGGCAAATCACCTTTGTCACCAAAATCATTAACATAATCCCGATTTGCTGCTAAAACTTCATTAACAATTTTGCTCATAACTACCTCTTATTATTATCATTAGGGCAATAAAAAACCGTTTGGCCCTCTCATTAAAACATGAAAGAACCAAACGGTACATAACTATCTCCGTGTAAAAGAATACTCTAATAAACCCAGGTTTCAAATAGCACTATAAATTTATAAAATATAAACTTATAGTTTATAGTCAGTTAATATGGATAAATTAAATAACATGCGGGTGTTTTGCCGCATTGTTGAATTGGGCACTTTTGCGGCTGTAGCCCGCGAAATGAATCTCTCTGCAATGATGATAAGCAAATATATGGCTCAGTTGGAAGAATCCCTGGGCGTTGCCTTGTTAAACAGAACAACTCGTCAAATTAGTCTGACAGAAGCAGGGGAAATCTATTATTACCGCAGCAAACAGCTTATGGATGATTTCTCGGAACTGGATGAAACAACATCACAGTTGGGCCGACATGTAAAGGGAACATTAAAAATCAGCGCCCCAATAGATTTTGGCGGACTTTATATGGTATCCGCTATTGATGCGTATCAACGCCAGTATCCAGACGTTAAAATTCTGATGACGCTACATAATAGCCATGTAGATTTAAGCAAGGGCAGTTTTGATTTGTCTATTTTAGTGACGGATACTCTCGATTTAGGCATAGTTGCAAGAAAAATTGCTGTAACCCGGTTATGTACTTATGCTTCGCCTGCTTATTTGGCCGAATATGGCAAACCTGAACATATTGATCAATTAAGTTCACATCGATGTTTGCATTACATTGATACGCCGCATAAAGACTATTGGCTATTCAATGCCGGTGCAGAAGAGATAAAAATTAAACCGAACTGGCTTTTTGCTTCTAACAATGGCAGAGCGCTATGTCAGGCAGCCGCTTTAGGAATGGGGATAACGCAGGCCCCGGAAATATCGGCTGCAAACTATGTGACAGAAGGGAAATTAATAGAAATTTTGCAGGATTTTCGTATACCATCGCTAGCGATTTATGCCACTTATTTGCAGAGGCGTTTCCTACCCGCGAAGTTAACGACGTTTGTTGATTTTATGGTTAAATACTTTGCAGAAAATAAGGCATAGCGAATCCGCCTTCATAATTTGCTCCCCTTAAACAAATTGAAACTGTTAAACATGGCAAAACGAAGTGAGCATAGTCTGGAAGAATTAAAGGCATTGGTTCTGGTTGCAGCAGAGGCTATTGTCATCGAGGAAGGCTTTTCGGCATTAAAGGTACGCAAGATTGCTGTCAAGATTGGTTATACCGTAGGTAGTATATATATGGTATTTGCAAATATGGCTGATTTGATTATGCACATTAACGCTAGAACACTGGATGCTATTGCTGCCCAGTTAGAGCAAGTGCAAAATCATGGTACAGAGCAGTCGGTCGAGACTCTGGCCAAGACTTATTTAAGTTACGCCAGTCAAAACTTTAATCGCTGGCGCAACATATTTGATTATCGCTTGTCATCAGATGCTGAAATTCCGGACTGGTATCAGGAGAAAGTTGATAATGTGTTTGCCTTTGTAAAATCACGGTTTGCAGAAATTGTTCCAGAGCTCTCTGAAGATCATAGAAACAGTGCAGCAAGGTCTTTATGGTGCGGAATTCATGGAGTCTGTGTGCTTTCGCTAACGGACAGGCTCAATAAGGACGGCATTGATGATGTAGAAGAAATGATAGTTTTATTGGTCAGGAATTTTATGCGCGGTTGGGTCAAGTGCTCTAAACATTAATATTTGCCCTCAATATTGAAGAATTACAACTATATGAATAGCAATCAGAATAAAACATCTGTAGATGAAAATATCCGCCATATTGGTAATGCAAATCATAAGGAGTTGTTGGCATGGGCATTATATGATTTTGCCAATTCCGGCTATACCACTGTGGTGCAAACCACTATATTCAGCGCCTATTTTGTCAGTGTGGTTGCTGGTGCTGCTCAAGGTATTGCGCCCGGTTTATCGACCCTGCTTTGGTCGCTGGCTATTGGTATTGCCAATTTTATAGTCATGATCAGCGGACCTTTAGTAGGCGCGATTGCCGATCATCGAGCCTGCAAGAAACGTTTTCTACTGATTTCCTCTGTGGGTTGCATAGTATCAACAGCCTTGCTGGCACTGGTTGGTCCCGGTGATATATGGCTGGGAATGGTGCTGGTTACCCTTTCAGCCATCATGTTTGCCAGTGGTGAAAACCTGATTGCCGCATTTCTGCCGGAAATAGTGCCTGAAGAGAATATGGGCAGAATGTCCGGTTATGGCTGGAGTCTGGGTTATTTTGGCGGTCTGCTGACCTTGGGGATTTGTCTGGCCTATATTACTTGGGCTAGGCAACACGGAATGATCGAGACCCAATTTGTCCCTGTTACATTACTGATCACTGCCACAATATTTGCGTTGACGGCTTTGCCCACCTTTCTTTGGCTGCGTGAACGAGCGATACCCATGGTATGGGATCAGAGCCTGTCCAATCTTCAGGTAAGTTTTGCCCGATTGGCGCACACATTTAAAGAAGCGGCCCGTTTTCGTGACCTGCTCTGGTTTATGATAACACTGGGCGTGTACCAGTCGGGTGTCAGCACTGTGGTCGTTCTGGCGGCCATTTATGCGCAGGAAGTCATGGGTTTTGATACCCAGTCATTGATTATACTGATTATGGTTGTTAACGTGACGGCTGCAGTTGGCGCTTTTGTTTGCGGGCATTTACAAGACCGGATAGGTTCTGTCCCCACGCTGGCAATTACGCTGATTATCTGGATTGTTGCAGTGCTGGCGGCTTTATTTGCCAGCCAGCCGGCACACATGTGGATAGCCGGAAATATTATTGGTCTGGCCATGGGGGCAAGCCAAGCTGTTGGGCGAGCTTTAGTCAGTAAATTCTCGCCAACCGAACGTGCGGGAGAATTTTTAGGTTTATGGGGATTGGTCAATCGCTTGTCGGCAATAGTAGGGCCATTGAGCTACGGACTGATTAATTACTGGAGCAATGGAGATCACCGCTTGTCATTATTGTCGACGCTATCGTTTTTTATCTTAGGCCTGGCCTTGTTATCCAAGGTCAATGAAAGCCGGGGTAAAGCAGCGGCAATTAGTTCCGGTGAAATAATCGGCAATGCAGGTTAGAAATGTGTGTGTAATCATTATGTGTTTGAAGTAGGGCAATTTCGACTATCGGGCAATTCAGGTTATTTCTTCAAGTGCTGATCTTGCCGGGACATTATAAAATTTGCCCGGTTTTTTAACGCCTGGACAATCTATGCTGATTCGCTGTACCTGACTACCCAGCTTTAATGCGGTTAGTTGTCCGCCCCACAAACAACCGGTATCAATAGCATAACAATTTGGTCCCTCATAATAGCCCAATGTAGACCAATGGCCGAAGATAACGCGCATATCCGCATTTTTACGTTTTGGCACCTCAAACCACGGCAGCAGATTTTTGGGTTGAGAACCTAAAGGCCCGGTGTTGGCGAAGTCAAGGCGGCCATTAACATCGCAATAACGCATACGCGTAAAACAGTTAATGATAAAACGTAACCTTGATATGCCTTTTAAGTTGGCTGACCATATATTGGGCTTATTGCCATACATTTGTTTTAAAAACACTTGATAATCAGGGCTTTTTAAGGCCTGTTCGGCAACTAATGCCATTTTTTGGGTTTTTTTAAAATCCCATTGGGGCGGTAAACCGGCATGAAGTAAACAGAAATCATCGTTATAATGAAACAGTGGCTGATGCCTTAGCCAGTGAATTAATTCATCCCGGTCGTGTGCTTCAAGCACCTGACTTAGCGCATCTTTTTTATTGGCTATTTTTTGTATACACGACGCTGCGAGTAAGTGCATGTCATGGTTACCGAGCACCGTGACGGCTGAATTGCCCAACGATTTTACAAAACGCAAGGTATCAAGGGATTTGGGGCCACGGTTAACCAGATCACCTGCAAACCACAACTGATCAGTATTTTCATTAAAAGAGATGGTATCAAGGAGTCTTAATAAATCGTCAAAGCAGCCTTGTATATCACCAATAGCATAAATAGACATTTAGTTAATGTAGCGTTCTTGGAATGGATAACGTAAATTGGGGAATTTGGGCATTAAAATTATCGCCTTCATCCGAAAGCATCGTATATTGACCTTGCATAGTGCCCACAGGGGTTTCAAGTACTGCGCCGCTGGTGTAACGAAACATTTCTCCGGGTTTAAGATAAGGGTGTTCCCCAATCACGCCATCGCCCCTGACTTCCTGAATCTTGCCATTGGAGTCGGTGATTAGCCAATGACGGTATAATAGCTTTGCGGGGATGCTTCCCTCGTTAATGATCGTGATGGTGTAGGCAAACACATAACGGTCTTTTTCAGGAGCAGATTGCTCTGCTATGAAATAGGGCGTAGCTTCAACTAATATTTTGTTTTTTTCAGTCATTATTAGATCATATAGAATTTATTTGCTGATTATTTCATCGTAACTTGTGGTTAAACGCAAGTAACTATTTCATATCAATAAACCGCCGATGAAAAAATCATTTTATTTCACAATCATCAGGACACGACATTGCATATTCACATCTTAGGTATTTGCGGGACTTTTATGGGCGGACTTGCTGTGATTGCAAGGCAGCTGGGCTATGAAGTCAGTGGTTCAGATCAAAATGTTTACCCTCCCATGAGTACACAATTGCAACAACAAGGTATTCAATTGATGGACGGCTATCGAGCTGAAAATCTGGATGGTGACCCCGATCTGGTTATTATTGGCAATGCTTTGTCACGTGGCAATCCGGAAGTTGAAGCTGTGCTTAATAAAGGTCTGAATTATGTATCAGGTCCGCAGTGGTTGGCAGAACATGTGTTGCATGACAAATGGGTGCTGGGTGTTGCCGGTACCCATGGCAAAACCACAACAACCAGCATGCTGAGCTGGATACTTGAACATCAGGGCTTTAATCCGGGGTTTTTAATCGGCGGTATTCCGTTAAACTTTGGCATTTCGGCGCGTTTAGGGGGAGGGCCGGAAAATAAGTCAGGCTTTTTTGTGATTGAAGCCGATGAATATGATTCAGCTTTTTTTGATAAGCGCTCAAAGTTTGTTCATTATCGGCCACGTACGGCCATACTCAATAATCTTGAATTTGATCATGCCGATATTTTTCCTGATCTGGATGCAATAAAACGGCAATTCCATCATCTGGTCAGAACAATTCCAGGCGAAGGTTTAATTATCAGTCCTGAGAGCGATGCTAATATCAATGAGGTTCTGGCTATGGGTTGCTGGACTCCCGTTGCAAAAACGGCTATTAATGCGAATGCACAATGGAATGCAAAATTACTTAAAGCAGATGGCAGCCAATTCTCGGTATTGTTTGAAAATATTGAGCAAGGGATAGTCGACTGGAAGTTAACAGGTGATCATAATGTTTACAATGCCCTGTCTGCCATTGTTGCTGCAAACCATATCGGCATTCTGCCCAGGGATGCGATTGCCGCTTTGGGTCAATTTATCAATGTTAAAAGGCGTATGGAAGTAATTGCCAGGATTAAGGGTGTGACGCTATACGATGATTTTGCCCATCATCCGACCGCCATAGCAATGACGCTGGATGGTTTGCGTAAGCAGGTGGGACAGGAACGCATTGTTGCCATTGTAGAGCCCAGATCAAATACCATGCGTTTGGGTATACATACAGAAACGCTGGCCAAATCGCTAGGAAATGCTGATCTGGCGATTATGTATCAGCCAAAAAATCTGGATTGGGATTTAAGCAAACTGCTCAGCTATGCCAATAATATTGAAATTTGCCATTCTCTGGATGACATCGTCGCCAAACTCAAAGTTGAAGCACTTTCAGGCGGACATTTTGTGTTAATGAGTAATGGCAGTTTTGGGGGCATATACCAACGCTTGCAAGAAGAATTGTAAAGTTGCCCCTATCTAAGGGGGCCTTTATCCACCCGCACAATATCAAACAGGATGCGTCCACAAGGGGACGCCTCTACCAAATCATCAGGAGTGCGATATGAATCGGTTAGTCTGGTTGTTTTGTTTTAGCACATTATTTTTTGCATCATTCTCACAAGCCAAACCGTTAACGCCGGCACAAGTACCGGAGCCGCTTAAGCCTTGGATAAGCTGGGTAGTGCAGGATAATCCGGAGCTCGCTTGCCCTTTTCTTTACAACAGTTATGAACAAAAACGCTGTAGCTGGCCGACACAGTTAGCTCTCGATTTAACGCCTGCAAAGGGCACATTTTCAATCAGTTGGCGGGTATATAAAGAGAGCTGGGTGAGTTTGCCGGGCGACAGCAAACATTGGCCGCTTAATGTTACTGTTAATGGTAAGCCAGCCTTGGTTATGGATAAAAACGGCATTCCTTCGATTAAACTTGCGGCTGGCACGGATCATCTGGCCAAGTATCAAATCAAGGGGGAGTTTCTATGGGATGTTATTCCGGATAACCTGAGCATACCCGACGATACCGGATTGATTAGCCTGACAGTCAATGGCTTAAGTATACCAGCGCCGGCCATTAAAGACGGACAACTCTGGTTGAAAGAAAGCGAAAGCGGTCAAAGCAAACCCGAAAATATTCAAAACGCACTTGGTATTCAGGTCTTTCGAAAAATTATTGATGAAGTGCCCTTGCAGACTTTAACCCGTCTGGAACTGGACGTTTCGGGCGAACAACGGGAAGTCAAACTGGTTAATCCACTGCTGAACGGATTTATCCCGTTGCAATTACAAAGCCCATTACCTGCCCGCCTTGATCCTGACGGGCAATTAATCGTACAGGTTCGTCCCGGCCAATGGCAGATTGAGATTCTGGCAAGAAGCGTAAAAGAGCCGGATGTGCTCTCTTTTCCAAGCCCTCACGCTCCCAAGCTGGAGTCTGGGAACGAGCAAGACTGGCCGGAAGCAGAAATCTGGGTATTTGAGGCGCGTCCGGAATTGCGCATCGTTGAAATTGAACAATTGAACGCAATAGATGCCAGCCAAACCAATTTGCCTGAAGACTGGAAAAGCTTACCCGCTTACAAAATCAGTCAGGGACAAGCAATGGTTTTTAAAGTGATACGCCGGGGTGATCCTGAACCTGAGCCCAATCAGCTGACAATCAACAGAAAACTATGGCTGGACTTCGACGGTAAAGGTTATACCGTTAACGACACAATTAATGGCAAGATGACCAGCGGCTGGCGACTTAACGCCTTGCCGGATACTCAATTAGGTAAAGTAACCCTGGATGGTAACAACCAGTTGATTACGCAACCGGCGGGAACAGACAAACAAGGCGTGGAAGTCAGAAAAGGCATGATAATGCTCAATGCCGATAGCCGCATAAAAGGCGACGTTAACTCAATGAGCGCGGTCGGTTGGGAGCAAAGTTTTCATAATGTCAGCGCTGAACTTAATTTGCCGCCGGGTTGGCGTTTATTGGCAGCCAGTGGTGTCGATAACGTCCCGGATAGCTGGATTTCGCGCTGGACGCTGCTGGATTTGTTTCTGGTGTTAATTACTGCTCTGGCAACAGGACGGCTCTGGAATCACTACTGGGGGGCGCTTGCCCTGCTAACGCTGGTCATTATCTGGCATGAACCTGGCGCACCGCATTATGTTTGGCTGAATATTCTGGCGGCAACGGCATTGCTTGGCGTATTGCCCAAAGGCAGGTTTCATAAAATGACGCGCTGGTACCTTAATCTTTGTTGGCTAGCGTTGGTGGTAATAGCAGTACCATTTATGATATCTCAAGTGCGCATGGGGATATATCCGCAGTTGGAATATCCCTGGCAGGCTTTACAGGTTGCCAACAGGGCGGAGAGCCCTATGCCTTCGCCTGCTACGATGCCAATGGAGGCAATGGATGCAGTACAGCAACAACTCGGGGAAGTAGCGAAAAGAGCGAGTAGTAAAAATGAGTACGAAAGCGCTATGCCGGAGCAAAAAGCAACGGGCGATTATTATGGCAGTAGTGCGGTTAGCCTTGAACGCGTCGATCCTAAAGCCAAAGTACAAACGGGCCCCGGTTTGCCGCAATGGCAATGGCATAAGATTTACTTATCATGGAACGGTTCGGTTGATTCTGGACAGCAGTTGGATTTATGGTATTTATCGCCGAGGATGACGATGCTATTGAATTTTCTGAGAGTGGTTTTGGTAGCCATGCTGGCATTATTGATGTTTGGTGTAGCTGAAAAGTTCATGCCCCATTTCATTCCAAAACCAGGTCGCGGGAAAGGTGCAGCGCCTTTAATGCTATGGTTTTTATTGCTACAGCTCCTGTCTATTCCTTCACCAAAAGTCTATGCTGATTATCCCAGTGAGGCCATGTTAAATGAATTAAAAACTCGGCTACAGGAAGTGGAGATACCCGATTGTTTACCAGGATGCGCTCAAATTCAACAAATGAACATGGCGATTGCCGATAAAACCATTGAAATTACCTTGCAGATTGATGCTCAAGAATCGGTTACACTGCCGTTGCCTTCGGAATACAATCAATGGTTTCCCAATCAGGTCCTGGATAATGGTGAACCCGCTCAGGCTCTTTATCGTTACAACAATAACTTATGGATCAATCTGCAAAAAGGCGGGCATCAGATTATTCTTAAAGGTTTAACACCGTTATTAAGTAAATTCACGCTGCCTTTACCGTTAAAGCCGAACCGGGTCACCGTTGAAAAATCAGGTTGGGAGGTTGTCGGATTGCATGAGAACGGCTGGGCAGACGAGCAATTACAATTCAGCCGTATACAACAAACCCGGGAAGATAAAACCAAGCCTGTATTAGAGCCCGGTGTCTTGCCGCCCTTTGTTCGCGTCGAGCGACTGTTGTCTGTGGGCCTGGATTGGCGTGTTATAACCCAAATTATCAGGATGTCACCTGCCGATTCCGCCGTCGTCTTAACCGTTCCATTGTTACCCGGTGAATCAGTTACCAGTCCAGGAGTTCGTGTCAAAGATAATGCGGTTGAAGTGAACATGGCGGCGCAGCAAACCGTTATGCAATGGGAATCCACACTGGAAAAATCAGATAAGATCGAACTGACCGCATCGCAAACAGATCAATGGATCGAAGTCTGGAAAGCGGATATCAGCCCTATCTGGCATATCGATCCATCCGGCATAGCCATGATTCATTTGAACAGTGAAGGGCAATGGTTACCCGAATGGCATCCCTGGCCGGGCGAAAAAATAACGCTGCAAATAACCCGCCCTCAAGCGGTGGAAGGGCAAACATTAACCATCGACAGCAGCAGTCTTGGCATTAAACCCGGACAGCGTACGCAGGATGCCGAATTAAAAATCAGCCTGAGGAGCTCCCAAGGTACACAACACACGCTGACCTTGCCTGAAAAAGCAGTGTTGCAATCGATTGCCATTAATGGACAGACTCAGCCCATTCGCCAGCAAGGGAGGAAACTGACATTTCCGGTTAATCCCGGCAACATGGATGTTCAGATAAGTTGGCAGGAAGTAAAGGCTATCGCCACGGCGGTAACGACACCGTGGCTTGATTTGGGGCAGGGCAGTGTCAATACCAATCTGAGCATCAGTTTGGGTCAGGATCGCTGGGTATTGTTTGTTATGGGCCCCCGAATGGGGCCAGCGGTTTTATTCTGGGGAGTGCTGATTGTTATTTTTATCCTGTCATTAGGGCTTGGGAAAATCCCTCTGACGCCTTTAAAAAACTGGCACTGGTTTTTATTGCTGGTGGGCTTAAGCCAAATACCGATGGCATTTGCAGGTATCGTCATTGCCTGGTTAATGCTGTTAGGCTGGCGAGCAGACCAATCCGCTACGGAATTGCGTTATTTTAATACCCTGCAAATTATTATTGGCGTCTTAACAGTACTGGCGCTAGGCGTGTTATTTGGAGCGGTTGCCCAGGGGTTACTGAATTCGCCCGATATGCTGATTACCGGCAACCAGTCCTCAGCCTTTTTGTTAAACTGGTATCAGGACAGAAGCCTACCGTTCTTGCCGACTGCAACAGTGATCTCCGTGCCATTAATTGTGTATCGATTATTGATGTTGGCTTGGGCATTATGGCTTGCAGTGTCTTTACTCAACTGGCTGAAATGGGGCTGGGGGTGCTTTTCAAATAACGGCTTGTGGAATAAAACGACGGTTGAAGAAAAGGCAGTAGTAGTTGACGCGGAAAAGCAATGAAGCTGATTTTTAAATTCATAATATGTAAATCTACAAGTTAACTTCCAGGCCCCATCGATTCATTAAAATTTATGGACAAGCTAAAAACGTCTTCAAAACTCAAGGCAAGGGCTATCTCAGGTGCTGCAACTTTAATCACAATGTTAATCATTGTGACGCCACTTTGCGGCTTAATATTTCAATGTGGCTGTGATTGGCCGTGGTCAGGACTGAACGTTAGATGTAATTTTTATAAACCGGAGGCAGAGCATCAATGTCCCTGGTGCGCGTCCATGGTAACAGGAATATTCTCAACAGGATTAGCCATTATAAGCGGTGTTTTAACAGCTATAGTGCCATCATTTCCATTAGTGGTTTATCGCCCCGAAAATGAATTTGCATTACGAATTTTAGTGGGGTTGACAGTATTTGTACTGTTGGCAATACTGACTGCCGGGTTTGCGGCACTATGGCAGAATTATTCACTCGGGGTGGGAAATTTCTTACATTATTTAATTCGATTTAATGAAGACCGCATAGGGTAGACAGGTTATAAGTTAGGATAATCCAAGGGATTGTCACTACTTCATGCCACCAGAAAACAAGCGATAAGCCGGATTATCTGTTTCTTCCCTATAGACGAAATCCAGTTCATCCAGGCATTGCTGGAAAGCTTGTTGTTCTGCCGTGGTTATTTGTACACCCATCAGCACTTTGCCAAATGCCGCTCCGTGATTACGATAATGGAACAAGCTGATATTCCAGCGTCCGCCCAAATGGGTCAAAAATTTTAATAACGCGTCCGGCCGTTCAGCGAATTGAATACTATAGACACTCTCGCTGATTTCACGTGGTGCATGTCCACCCACCATATAACGGATATGCTCTTTTGCCAGTTCGTTGGCGGTCATGTCGGTCACCTGAAAACCTTGCTGCTGTAACTGCCGGATAATAGTGGTTCGGTCTGATTCAAGGCCATTGCTGGAGATACCAACAAAAACCTGTGCAAGTTCTGCATCAAAATAACGGTAATTGAATTCGGTAATACTGCGCCCACCCAGTAATTTACAAAATGCTAAAAAACTGCCTGGCACTTCAGGAATGCTGACCGCCAGTAAAATTTCCCGGTGTTCGCCCACTTGAGCCCGCTCGGCTACATAGCGCAAGCGATCAAAGTTGATATTAGCGCCGCTGTCTATGGCAATCAGGATTTGTCCCGTTATTTGCTCACGCTCTACATATTTCTTTAAGCCGGCAGTTGCCAAAGCACCGGCAGGTTCGGCTATCGAACGGGTATCATCAAAAATATCTTTAATGGCTGCACAGATTTCATCGGTTTTAACGGTAATCACTTCATCAACAAAGCTTTGTGCTATCCGAAAAGGCTCTGCACCCACTTGCTTGACGGCAACGCCGTCGGCAAATAAACCGACTTGCTCAATGATGACCCGGCTATTGGCTTTTAGTGCGCGGTTGAGGCAATCGGCATCATCCGGCTCTACGCCAATAATTTTAATATCAGGACGCACAAATTTTACATAGACCGCAATTCCGGCAATTAAACCGCCGCCACCGACCGGTATAAAAATTGCGTTTAAATCACCAGGACGCTGTCTGAGGATTTCCATCGCAATAGTGCCTTGTCCGGCAATGACATCAGGATCATCATAAGGATGAATAAACACCATGCCGTTTTGTGCCGCCAATTCCAGTGCATGGGCATAAGTCTCACTATAGGAATCGCCAAATAGAATAATGTCGGCACCCATTGCTCTAACCGATTTGATCTTGATTTCCGGCGTTGTGGTCGGCATTACAATCAGCGCTTTAATATCCAGCCTTTTTGCCGCCAAAGCCACACCTTGAGCATGATTGCCAGCGGACGCAGCAATCACGCCTTTTACTTTGGATGGCTCATCCAGCATGGACATTTTGTTATAAGCGCCGCGTAATTTAAACGAAAATACCGATTGCAAATCTTCACGCTTTAAAAAAACGCGATTTGTCAGACGTTCTGACAGGGAGGGTGCGAAATCCAGGGGTGTTTCTATGGCAACATCGTAAACTTTGGCGCGTAAAATCTTTTCTATGTAGTTTTGGGACATTTTTTAAAAAATCGGCTGAAGAATGTCTGGTTCTGAGGTATTATCGCACACCATTTACTTTATTACGGAAGCTCACGATGACACAAGATGAATTAAAACAAAAAGTTGCTCAAGCCGCTCTGCACTATATTAAAGATGTTGCCATTGTCGGCGTAGGAACCGGTTCTACGGTGAAACATTTCATCGATTATTTGGCCGATTTTAAAGCGGATATTGAGGGAGCAGTTTCCAGTTCTGAAATGAGCACCGCGCAATTAAAAAAAATCGGCATTCCCGTGCTTGATTTGAACGCAGTCGGCACACTGGATGTTTATGTCGACGGCGCTGACGAAGTGAGTCCCCATAAACATTTGATTAAAGGCGGCGGCGGTGCCTTAACACGCGAAAAAATTATTGCCGCAGCCAGCAAGAAGTTTGTTTGTATTGTCGATGAAAGCAAATGCGTTGATGTGTTAGGTGCATTTCCTTTGCCGGTTGAAGTGATCCCCATGGCGAGAAGTTATGTTGCCAGAGAGATGGTTAAATTGGGTGGTCAGCCGGTGTGGCGGGAAAATTTTATTACCGATAACCACAATGTGATTCTCGATGTTCACAATCTGAATATTATGGAACCGATCAAGTTGGAACAAATGATTAATAACATTACTGGCGTAGTTACCGTGGGTATTTTTGCCATGCGCCCTGCTGATGTGGTGTTAGTTGGGAAAGGTACTGAGGTTATTACGCAATAATCTGTTTTGATTAGACGTGTTCTTCTACTCACATTTAAGCTTCTAATCAAGAGAGGGCAAACATAAAGCCGTTTGCCCTCTCTACTTGACTACGAAGCTGAAACATCATTAATCAATGAATTGACATTTTTTCTTTGCCCAATGATGTTTCATAAGTATCCAACGATACATCTTGATAAATTCCAGTCAGTTTGCGCTTGAATTCATTAGTAACCTTGCTGGAATCAAGCTTGCTTTTTACCACACGCGGAGTAATCAGGACCACCAATTCGTTTTTGGTTGAATCATATCCTGTACTTCCAAACAATGGCCCTATCAACGGAAGCTCATATAACCAAGGAATTCCCGTTTTGGTCTCATTGTTTTGTTCATCAATCAGGCCGCCTAACGCTATCGTTTCCCCGTCCAGTACAGCCACGGAACTTTCAATCTCTTTTTTATCAATGGTAGGAGATATAATGCCTGATGAACTTGCTCCCGGCACTACAGCACTGACAATTTGCTTGATTTCCATAATAACCATACCGTTCGAATTAACCCTGGGCGTAACTTCCAGGGTGACGCCGGTATCTTGATATTGAATTGAATTGGTTTGAGCAAAGCTAGGGGTAGTTCCGCCAGAGATAGGAACGGATGAGCTGCCGGTTGATATGGGGACTTGTTGACCGACATTTATTTTCGCTTCCTGATTGTTTAACACCATTAAAGACGGCGATGAAATGACATCAACGTTACCTTGACTGGCTTGCGCATGCAAAACGGCTTTTACCTCATTCGAGTTCTGTACCAGGCTAAGTCCACCTGTTCCAAAGGCCTCGCCCGCCTTAATTGCCATATTTCCTATGTCAATTCCATTTAATCCCCCTTCACCACCTAAATTGCTACCGATTGCAGTGTCTCCTTGTCTTAAAAACCATTCAATGCCGTACTTTAGAGTACCCGTCAACTTCACGGAGACTACTGTCGCATCAATCAATACCTGCAGCGGCAGTATATCAAGCTGTTTGATGACAGGAAGAATCGTTTCGTACGCGCGAGGTGTAGCGACTATAACTACCGCGTTATTCGCTTTATCAGCAATGATTCTTACCTCGTCAACATTTTCCACATGAGCTTCACCAGTGGGTTGATTGTTTGCCGATGACTTTTCCACGCGTTGCGTGGCGAAGGCGCCCAGATTGCCGGACGACGCATTACCTGCCGATGAATTTTCATCAGGCTGATTGAGGGCGAAAGCGTCCAGATTTTCGGACGGCGCATTACTTGTCGATGAATTTTCATCAGGCTGATTTAACGTGAAGGATGCCACATTGCCGGTTGGCATACTTGGCGTGGTACCGGTATTAGTCGATGGTTTATTGGTCATTGTGGATGCTTTTTTTCCGGGTGCAACCTTTGCAGACTTATCTTTTTTTGCGGCGCCAGTGAAAATTTCATTCAAGGTGTCCGCCAATTCCTCGGCATCCATATGTTGAACCTTGTAGACATTAACACCGCCTCCAGTAGCAGTGTTGGCTCTATCCAGCCTGGAGACCCAACTTTCAATATCCTGTAAATAGCGTGACTGATGGGTAACGGCCAAAACGGCATTTAATCGCTCTATAGGAATAAACTGGAAAAACTCTGACTCGTCGGCTTGACCTTTTTGATAAAAAATACCTTCCAGTTCATCAATCATGGTTTCGGGGTCTACATGGGCCAATGGGAACAATCCGAATGAACGGCCTTTAAGCACATCAATATCAAAAGTGTCTACCATATCAATCACCCTCGCTATTTCATCGGCTGACCCTGAAGCCACCAGAATATTGCGCGCGCCATCAACATTAAGTATGGTTTTTTCATGCACCAGTGGTTTTATGATTTCGGCAATATCCTGAACGGCGACATTTCTGACAGGTATAACCCGGGTCTGATAGCCTGATTTGCCGCTGGATATGTCGGAAGTATATAAAGCCTCTGTTGCAGGCTCTATATGATAAATTCTGCCATCCTTAACCAAAGCCGCATTATTCATGCGCAAAACCATTTCCAGAGTAGGTAGTAATTCCTCCTTGGTTAAGGGCTCTGTTGTTTGTAAGGTGACTTTACCTGCTACTTTGGGGCTTAATACATAATTTTGTCCGAGAATATCGCTCAAGATTACTTTTGCGACTTCGCCAAGATCAGCTTCGTCAAAATTCAGACTGTATGAACCTTCACCCGTTGAGGTGGTTCTTCTGTTTTTCGGTGTGGCGCTCGATACAAAGCTGTCTTTACCGGGAAACAGTTCACTCTTTGGTTTGGTTTTTTCGGTAACGGTTGGCTTGTGTTGCAGGTCTTTATAAACAACATCCGGCTGCTCTTTTGTTACCGGAGTCAACGGCATTTTGGCGGCTGGCTTTGGCGCCAACATTTCACAACTGACCAGCGTTAAGCTCGCAAAAACAAAGCAAGGCGCTGCTGTAATTTTTCTAATAATTTTCATCGTTATTCTCAAATTCGCCTTCTGCGGGTTGGGTCATATCGGGTGTGCCCTCTGAGGGTTGGGGACTATTGGGCATGTTAGGCACGTTTGGTGCGTTGGGAATCCTAGATGTTTTAGCTGTCATGGGTAATTCTTTGGGTTTTGGTTTACGGAGCAGTAATTCCTTGTTCTGATTACCTTGGCTTAGTATGGCTCTGTCCTTGTGAATTTCCTTCAGCTTCCAGCCATCAAGATCAGTTCCCGCTGTAATTCTTCGAAAGTTGTCTTTACGAACCTTTGATTTACTCCGACTGAACAGGGCGGATAGACCTTTTTTCGTTGAATAGATACCGTTCAGTTCCCAATCAAAAGTATTAGCTGCATTAGCAGTCTGGGCTTCTTCCGGGGTGGGCTCATCAACAGGCTTTCTGCCTTTGATAAATAGGGGCCTGGCCACAAGGTCTTCGTAACTTTCCTCTGCTTGACGAGTTAGTTCTATACCAGGCATTTCATCATGTAAAATTTTTGTATCAGAAGAAGTTGTAGAGGCCAATGTTTGTTTTTGTACCCGTACAGCATAGAACCATTCGCCTATGATAATCAGGATTAACACTAGACAAACAGAGGTTAATATGGACACAAGTTTGCTATTCATTCCGCTTGTTTTCTCATAAAACTGACCGCCTGAAAATTAACGTTTAATTCATTACTGGATTCGATTTGGCGGGTCACTCTATTCCTTTTACCACGCATGGGTCTTATATCGATCTGGTCGATAATAATCAACGGAGTGGATGTTTCTATCTTATACAGCACCGCCCTCAATACTTCACTATTTCCTGTCATCCTTACTCTAACAGTTATCCTGCTAAATTTATCTTTATTATTGACGGGAAGCGCCTGAGTGCTGCTTAATTGTCCACCTGCATCAACAATCGCTTTTTTTATAAACTCTTGCATTTCGGCAGACGCTAGAGCATCAGTTTTCTGGCTATTAAAATAACCTTGCTGCTCATGCTGCTGTTTTATATTGTCCATACTGGCAATAACAGCCTCTTTTTTTGCCAGAATCCGTTCGTATTGCTGTAGTTGGAAGACAAGGTTATTTTTGGTTTCGTGTAGCTCCATGCTCTTGTTAAATAGAGGCACTATAACAGCCAAAATAATAACCAGAGCAACGGCGATCAATAAGCCTAGGGCAATCCAGCGTGCTTGTAGTGCAGGGGTGCGCAGATCGCGTTTTTTACCTTTACTCACTATTAACGACTCCTGCTTTAGCTACATCAACAGTAATTTGAAATCTCTCAAGCTTGCTGGTGCTGTCCTGGGTGACCGGCGAAGCAAATCGGGCATTGGCAAACAATTCAGATGCTTCCAGAACCGCAATCAGTGTGGAAGCGGCTGGTGATTCACCTTGTATTTGTAAATGCCCGTCTGAATATTGAGCATAGCTTAACCACGTATCATCTTTGATCAGCGAGCTTAAAGTATTCAGTATTTCTATCACATCAGGGGTTTTGTTTTTTTCTTTAATTAACTGACGGGTTTCATCAATTACAGCATCAATATCTTTCTGCAATGCTTTAACCTTTTTGGCGTCTTTTTCAAGAGAATCGGTTTTTAATTGTAATGCCTTAACTGTTTGATATTCAAACAAAAAGGGCAAGGCTATAGCGGACGCGAGTAGCAAACACGTCAATGCAATCAATGCCGTGTGAATTAAACGCGGTACTTTTGCGGTTTTCGGTCTGAGCCTTTCAGGAAGAAGGTTGTAATTATCATAGAGTTGCTCAAGGTTATTAGGAGAGCCCTCATAATCAGCTAATAATGGAGTAAAGCCAATAGTTTTAATATCTTCATAGAGCCCATCAAGTACTTCTCTGGTCGTTAATATCAGCATGACTCTGATTTGTTCCGGCTCATTTGCACCATCCAGCACCTTGACGGCAAAATAAACCTGCTCCGCTTTAAATGGCGTATAACGATCAAGCTCGTAAGCAACAACCTGGTTAAGGTTTTCTTTTGCCGCAGCGGGTAAGCTAATTTCCTTTTGAATGGCGTCCTGACCCGTTAATCTGAGTATTATATTGGCGTTAGCCAAGCGCTCGTCTTTTCCATAAAGGTCCTGAAATGTAAAGTCTCTAGCGCTTCTATCCAGTGTCGCGAGCGGTTCAGTTTGCCCATCGTTTGCATAGGTCAGCACAAGCTGACTGCCTTCAGGACATATAATAATGAACCCTTGATTGTCATTAACGAGCTGTTTTATTTTTTCAGGTACTAGAAAGCTAAGTTCTCGCTTCCACCAGCGAAAAAACTGCTTAAAGTCCAGATCAATTGTAGAGTTCAGGTTCATTATATTGATTTACTAATAATTCACTCATTGCGTCGGTAAATAATGAAGTGTTATTTTCCGTAACATATTGCCATTTCAAAACCTGAAATGGAGTTTCTTGAGCTTCGTCGGATTGACTTATTACGGTACTTATCATGGCACTTGATTCGTCGTTCAATTGCGCTTCGGAAACAAGGGTAAGCACATTATTTTGTCCTGCTGCATTATTTTGTCCGGAACTTGATGGGAATGGCGGAGCAGGTAAGTTATTTATCGCGCTTTCCAGCCTGGCTGCAATATAGGAGTCCACAAGGCCCGTATCTAAACCAGGGATTGTTTGCAATACTTCTTTAGCCGCCAGTTGCACTGTGACTTGCGACTGTCCGGAAAAAACAGTGACTAGCGGTTCAATCCACAAAAAAACAGACTCATTCATCCCTAATACCAGCTGTAATTCTTCAATTGACTGAAAAGGTTTGTTTCTGGGCTGATAGTTTAAGCCGGCAGCCTGATATTCCTTTTTTTCTGCACCATTTAATTGAACCAGATCATCTTGATCACGCCAGTCGATAATGGCGCTCACTAGCCGGCTTTGCTGCTCTTCATCTACAGGGGCGAAGCTCATCAGTCCTTGTAATACTGTTTGATCAGCCTTATTAATATCTATTTTGCCCGCTTCGGATAATAGTCGAACTCGTACTTTGGCATCGGCAGAGTTTACTTCATAAATACTGCCATCTGCCCGCCAACGTTTATTCTGGTCAGGAATTAGCAACATCATTTCTGCCATTGCAATTCCAGACTCCGCAACAGCAAGTGCCTGAGCATTATTTCTGATACCCGTAATAATAGATGTTTCCCGACGCATTCCAAGAGCAAAACTGCCCGCCATAATAGTGAGTAAACTTAACACCCACAATACCAGAACCAATGCAAAGCCTTTTTGCCTTATCATTCGACTGCCTCAGGCCCATCTGGATTTACTGCATTGTCAGGATTATCCGTATTATTTATTTGCAAATCTGTGTCATTAGTAGCACCCGTAACTTTAAGATCAATAATCATTTCCGGCCAGAAGATTCCATTTTCCAGTTCGATGTTGATTTTAACTAGCCGAGGCAAAACTTCTTTATCCAGCCATTGTTCCTGCCAGCCTTCGCTCTCTCCATCATCCGAACCAAAATAAGCCATTGTAAAATTGTCTACGCCCTTGATTAATGTTACTTCTTCCTTATGCCATTCTTCCCCTTCAGCCGCTGGAAAAAATGGGGTTATTCCCACTTTGATAACCTGATCGTTATCTTCTTCCTGTAAATCAAGGGAAAACACTTGCAAACCCGATCTGCCTGCGCTTGCAGGAAAAGCGGAAATAAATTGTATAGATTGGGTTTTGCCTTGAAAAGAGAAGGTCCTTTCTTCTTCATCTGACAAATCATTCCATAAAGGCTGTGCTACAGACAAATGACGTTGAAAAAAATTATAAACGACGGCAATTTCGTTCACTTCGGTTATTTTGTTCTCGCCTTTTTCCCAGCTGTCAGCGCAAATTTTTAAACTACCAAACAGCACCACCACCATAATGCTTAACAGTGTCATGGCGATAAGTACCTCAATCAGGGTAAAACCTTTTACCTGATTTGTTCTCATAACGGTTTTTTGATTAATCTTAATGTAGTTAACTCAATCTGCCGGTCATTGGTATTTTCATCGCCCCCCCAGCTCACAATGACCTTAACTTTGAAAAGCGCTGTCGTTATGGCCGTGCTATCAACTTTTTCAGGGTTAAACTCAAACGGACTGACATCAAGCAGCCACTGATATCTTTCATTTTCAAGTCCTGATTCCTGACCCGCCTGTAATGGGGTTTCAATGCCAGTTTTAGCAATTAGGCTTTGAGCAATTTGAATGGCCGCCGTATAGTCTTCTGCAACTACAGCACTATTAACGCCAGCCGAAAATATCTTTAGCAAGATACCCAACGAAAGTGCGAGAATTGAAAAGGCAATCAGGATTTCCAGTAACGAAAACCCCTTTTGTTTATTCGCTTGCGTCGGTATCATCAAGTTCAATTTGACCGGTTAGCCAGTTTATATCAATTTGCCAGGCAGATTTACCAAGCTCCAGAGTGACTCTGCCGCCTGTAGATGAGCCATCGGCAAAAAAACGGATACTCCCCAAACCTTTTCCAGAAAGCTCGTCTTGGGCGGTGACCAAAGTGATATCAATGGCTTTGGAGATAGGATAAATTTTATCTCGACCACTTACAGTGTAAGTGTTTTCAGCAAGATCAAGGGTAACTGTAGTTTCCTTATGAGAAATTAAAGCCTGTCCCCTGGCAAAGCGAAGAGCGGAAACAATGTCCCTGGCAGCAACTTTAAGCTCTGTGGAATCATTCCCTGAAGAAAGATTAAAGCCAATAGCGGAAAAGCCTAACACGACAATAAACAGCACAACAATCAGTTCAAGCAGGGTAAAGCCCTTATTCAGGTGCAAGGTAGAAGGTATAAAGTTCGAGAATCCCGCTTTTCTTGCCTTGAACCTTGAACCTTGAATATTAGGAATTATTGCCAACTAACAATATCCTGATCTTCGCCTTCACCACCTTCCTTATTGTCAGCACCAAGGGTAAATAAATCAAATTTTCCATGTTCGCCGGGAGATACATACCGGTACTCCTGCTGCCAGGGATCAAGTGGTATTTTTGATTTACGCAAGTAAGGTCCATTCCAGCGCTTTGCGCCATCGGGCGATTCAATTAATGCCTTTAAACCTTCTTCAGTAGTTGGATAACTACCCAAGTCCAGTTTATACATATCCAAAGTAGCACTCAGGTCTTCAATTTGAACCTTTGCCGCTTTGGTCTTTGATTCGCCCATATGCTTCATAACTTGTGGGCCTACAATCCCTGCCAGCATAGCGATAATGCCCAATACTACCAATAACTCAAGTAAGGTAAAGCCTGTTTGTGTATGATTTTTCATATGTCTCATTGTTTATATTTTTTCCTCGTTAAAAAGCCAGATCATTAACATTTAATACAGCCATTTTGATCGGGTTGGCGATTGTCAACCGAAAATCTGTCAAGTGAATAAATATTATACAGTAGAACGAGTTTGCTTAGCGTTACTCGTCATTTATTGCGATGACTGTCTAATCCAAAGTATCGATCTCTCAAACACACTAAG
>CAYVFT010000036.1:0-27256 GCA_964450225.1 uncultured Crenothrix sp.
GTTGATTAGCATCTTACGGGCAATTTTCGTTTGATTTTCTATTCTTAATAAATACACACTTTGCGATACCATTAGCCATCAATTTTCCCGAATCATTTTTGACTTCGGCTTGCATGACAATATGGGTTTCGGTTTTTTCAATCATGGATGCCTCTACAATAATAAAGCGATCCGTTTTTTTAACGGGGCGTTTAAAAGTCGTGCTAATGGTTTGAGTGACATTCGGTGAACCCAACATAAAACTGAGGGCGATACTGTATTGTCGATAGCGGCAGTGAGGATGCCACCTTGCATAAAGCCCATCGGATTCATATAGCAATCTTTATTCGGGAAACGGGCTGTCAATGAGATGCCCTCAACCAAGTCGATAAATTCACCCTCCATATCAGTAAATACTCTTGGGGGCAAATCCATGCCTGTGTCAGAGGGCATGAGTTCAAGCATCCTTTGCATGATATCTTTGTTCATTTTTTAACACTCTCCAGATAAATTGGCTTAATACCCTCATTTTCGGCCCGACTTGCTGTGTCGGTGTCCCACCCACCGCCGAAGGCTCGGTAAAGCGACACCATTGAGACACACATTGCGGTTTCGGCCATGGCTCGCTCGTCGCCGACAGTCAATTTATTACGCCGGGCATCAAGCAAGGATAAGTAATCTTTCACGCCCCGTTGGTATAGGGCATCAGTAGACTGGTAGGCTTTTTGAGCGGACTCATCGGCTTCCGAAAGTTGCTTTTTCCGTTCCCTAGACGTGGTATGTGCTGCAAAGGCATTTTCCACATCTTCAAGTGCTAGTAAAAAGGTCTTTTCGTAGTTCAATGCCGATTGGTCCAGCCTTGCGTCCACTGCTGCAATATGCGCCCGGATACGCCCGGCATTAAATATCGGCATGGTCAGACCCGAACCCAGCGTGTAAACGCTTTCTGCAAGACTGGAAAAACCGCCAACGGCCAGTGCGCCGAAACCGCCGCTGGCCGATAACACTAACTTAGGGAACAAGTCGGCTCGGGCGGCACCCAGATTGGCAGCGGCGGAAGTTACCTCGGTTTTGGCAAGACGCAGGTCGGGTCGCTGTGATAACAAGTCGGCAGGAAGCAGTTTGGGAACGCCAGGTAAATCAACAGGTAGCGGCATGGTTTGGGACAAGCTGGTTTCAAGGTTTTCTGGAGGCTCACCCAATAACACTCCAAGCCGATGCGTTAATGTAAGGGCTGTCCTTGTTAGAAACGGCAGGGCAGATTCGCTACTTTTAAGCAAAGCATCCTGATTGGCGACATCGGCTTCAGTAGCAAGTCCGTTCTTTGCAAAAAGCTGTAACGCCCTTAGCTTTTCCCTTTGGACGGCTATCTGTTCTTGCTGAAGGCTGATCCGTTTCTGTAAACCTCGCAGTTCCAGATAATTTGTGGCGACTTGCGCCAATAAACCAACTTGGACGCTGCGTAAAGCTTCTTCGATTCCTGCCGATTGTGCGATAGCCGCCTCCGCTTCGAGATGCCTACCACCGAACAAATCGATTTCCCAGCGGGCAGCCAGTCCGCCGCTGATGGCATCGGCAGTTGGCGTTATCAGCTCAATACCTTGCTTGCCGGGTACGCCGATTATCTGGTCGATCTTTTTTTCCCGACCGCCCGATGAGAACAAATCGATACTGGGATAGAGTGCCGACTCGGCGATGGTCACTAAGGTAGTGGCTTCCAGAACCCGCGCTTTTGCGATCCTAAGGTCATGGTTGGCATTCAAGGCTTTAATGATCAATTCATTGAGCAGGGGATCTTTAAAACCTTCCCACCATGACTTTAAATCTGTGCGAGTTACTTCGATTGGATCGGTAGGTTGATGATGCCAATTATTTATATCAGCCAGTTTTACGTGATCGCCCACTTGAGTTGGCGTGCAGGCATTCAAGAGAGTGATAGTTAATATTGCACAACCTATTGAAATGAACTTATTCATGGGAAACTCCCAGTTCAGGATTCTCGATGTTTATTTTGGGGTCATTGCCATCAGGCTGAACCCGCTGCACCTTGAACCAAGCGGCATACAGTGCAGGCAGAAAAAACACGGTCAGCACCGTCGCTACCGTCAATCCCCCCATAATGGCGATGGCTTGCGGCCCAAAGAAGTCGTTACGGGATAACGGAATCATGGCTAAAATGGCGGCGGCGGCAGTCAACAAAATAGGGCGGAAACGTCGAACCGTCGATTCAACGATAGCCGTCCAGGTATCCATGCCGGCTTTTTCGTCCTGCTCGATTTGGTCCACCAGAATGACGGCATTACGCATAATCATCCCGGCGAGGGCAATAATTCCTAATAAGGCAACAAAGCCGAAAGGTGCGCCAAATAGCATGAGGGCAAACGCCGCGCCAATCACGCCCAGCGGAGCAGTCATAAACACCAGAAAGGTTCGTGACAAATTCTGCAGCTGCATCATCAGCAGGATAAGCGTGGCAATGACTACCAAGGGAATCCAGATCAGAATCGATTTTTGGGCAGTCCAGGCATCTTCTTTTGCCGCACCGGTCTCGATGAAATAGCCGGTCGGCAATTGTTTTTGAATGGCTTCCAGTTTGGGAACAATTTGCGCTGCAACATCCGGGGCTAACATGCCCTCTATAACGTCGGCTCTTACCGAAATTGCAGGAAATCGGTTCCTTCGCCTACGTACACCGTCTTCAAAGACCGTTTCGGTGTTAACTAGTTGCGACAGGGCAACCGATTTGCCTTGGCTCGTCGGTACGTTGATGTTGGGCAACTCATCTACACCGATGCGTAAGGGATGCTCTGCCCGCCAGACGATATCTATTAATTTATCTTCTTCCCTGTACTGGCCAACCGGAATACCGGTGTAATGAGCCTGTAAAGCCTGGGAGAGACTAGTGGTCGAAACCCCGAGCGCCCGCGCTTTATCCTGGTCTAAAACCAGGCGAACCGAAGGGATGCGTTCATGCCAGTCGTCATTCACGTCTACAGCATTTGCGTTAGCCCGGACCACCTCGGCCACTTGATCGGCGATCATCCTGACCTTACCGGCATCTTCGCCCAAAACCCGGAATACGATGGGATAATCCATCGGTGGCCCGACGTTGAGGCGCATCACACGCCCACGTACTTCCGGAAAATCGGTGGCTAATGTCTGCCTGATCCGTTGCATGACCTGTTCACGGGCAATATTGTCCTTAGTCACCAAAACAAATTCAGCCAGATTGGTATTGGTCAGTTGTTGAACAATGAGCAAAAAAAACCGTGGCGTGCCTCCGCCGATATAGGTAGCATAACTCACTATTTCTTCGTCTTTGGCGAAAATGGCTTCCATGCGTTTAGCAACTGTTTCAGTTTGCGCGAAGGCGCTGCCTTCCGGGAGCCATAGATCGACGATCAACTCTGGCCGATTTGATAAAGGAAAAAACTGTTGCGGGACTTTAGTCAATGTCATCACACCCATACCAAATAGCGCGATAGTGGCAACGATGATTTTTTTACGGTGTTCCAGACAGTATTCAACCCAGTGCCGTAAACGCTGGTAGAAAGGGGTGTCAAAGTGATCGTGCTCAACTTGCTCAGGACTCACTTTAACCTTGAGGATGAGATAACCTATGAAGGGCGTAAATACCACGGCGCCTAGCCAGGAAAGGATCAGCGAAATACCGACCACCTGGAAGATAGCAACGGTATATTCGCCAGCTGAGGATTTCGCCAAGCCCACTGGCAAAAACCCTGCGACTGTAATCAAGGTTCCGGTCAGCATGGGAAATGCGGTAACCCGGTAAGCATAGGTTGCAGCACGCATTCGATCCCAGCCGTCTTCGAGTTTTCGCGCCATCATTTCGATGGCAATCATGGCATCGTCCACCAGCAATCCCAGGGCGAGGATGAGCGCACCCAAGGAAATTCGATGAATTTCCAGACCGAACAGCAACATACAGAGTAGTGTTGCGGCCAACACAATCGGCACGGTCAGGGCGACGACCGAACCTGCACGCATCCCAAGACTCAAAAAGCTAACCAACAGCACCGCCGCCAAGGCTTCCCAGAAGGTACGCAAAAATTCGCCGATAGCGGTATGAACTACCGTGGATTGGTCGGCCACTTTCTCAACATCAACGCCAATGGGTAGGTTTTCTTCGATAGATGCCATAGTGCTTTCCAATAATTTGCCCAAGGCCAAAACATCACCTTTTTTGCTCATGGTCACGCCCAGGCCGATGACATCCTTGCCATTGAAGCGCATTTTGAATTCGGCAGGATCAACATAGCCTCGGGTAACCTTGGCAAAATCACTCACCCTGAAGGTTCGCCCTTCGAGTCGGATCGGAAGGTTCGCAACACTGGCTACCGAATCGAAAGAACCGGTAAGCCGAATAGGTAAGTTTTGATGCGGGGTGATTACCGTTCCTGCCGGTGCCATGCCATTTTGCGTTTGCAGAACCTGGGCAACCGATGCCACATCCAAACCGAGTTCAGCGAGCTTCTTATCGGAAAATTCAACATAAATCTTTTCATCCTGCGCACCGATCAGGTCAATTTTTTCCACATCTTTCACCCGTAGCAGTTGTTGCCGAGCGGAATCGACCACGTCTTTGAGTTTCGCATAACTGAAACCTTCGCCGGAGAAGGCATACAGTAGACTGTAGGTGTCGCCGAACTCGTCGTTGAAAAAAGGGCCGATCACACCGGCGGACATGGATAATTTTATGTCGGCAATCTTTTTGCGTACTTGATACCAGATATAGGCAATTTCTGTAGGCGGTATGTCTTCCCGTGGCGTAACGAAAATGACGGATTCGCCTGGCTTTGAATAGCTGCGGATATAGTCCAGGCTTGGCAGTTCCTGAAGCTTTTTTTCCAGCCTATCGGTCACTTGATTTTCGACTTCAAGTGCGGTTGCGCCCGGATACAGGGTTTTAACCACCATTAACCGAAAGGTAAATTTCGGGTCTTCCCGCTGTTCCAAGGTGAAATAGGCGAAGATTCCGCCCAGCAACAGTAACGTCATCACAAAGCCCGTGAAAGCTCGATGTTCCAGTGCCCATTCGCTTAAATTAAAGTGCTTCATGATGGCTTACCTGAGCTGGCAATGTCATGATTTTTCGAGGTACGCGCAAGTGATTCAGATAAGCGCACGGTCTGTCCTTCTTTTAAACGCTGTACTCCTGCGCTGACTATTAATTGTCCGGGCTGAAGACCTTCAATTGAAACAAGTTCGTCGGGTAATGCTGTTCCCAGTTGAACCGGCACGGCTTTGACTGTGCTAGCGGCTTCATCGATTAACCACACTTGCTGCTGTTTGGGCTGGGCTTGGGAAGTAAATACGGCTGCAAGCGGCACCGCGATCAGTTCAGCTTTATCTGATGCAACCCATACCGTGGCGGTCATCCCCAGATGCGCCGCTTGCTGTCCATCTAGTAATGTTGCTTTAGCCCGGTAAGTGCGGCTAGCCGGATCGGCGGAAGCGCTTATTTCACGAATTTTGGCATTGAATTTACGCTCGTTATCGGACAGCAAAGTGACAGCCACTGTCTGATGAATTTTGATTTCAGAGAGGCGCTGCTCAGGTATGTCAAAGTGAATTTCATTTTTATCCGTCTGAGCCAGTTTGGCGACAGCCTGACCAGCGGCGACAACCTGTCCTTTTTCAACTTCCAAAGCGGTGACAACACCCTCGCGGTCGGCGGATAATTCCGTGTAATCCAGTTGGTTTATCGTTTGTTTCAACTGGGCGTCGAGCGCAGCAACCCGTTCCTGTGCATTGGTGTAGGCTGTTTGGTGCCGATCGAAATCGGGGTTGCTGATAACCTTTTGGTCTAACAGTTCCCGGTAACGGGTCAAATCATCCTTGGTAAACTCCCGATCTGCGACCGCTGACTTGAGCTGGGCTTTCAGCGTTTGCACGGCAAGCTGGAAATCGCGGTTATCGAGCCTTGCCAGTAGCTGCCCCTTGCGAACACGATCCCCGATTTCGACAGGTCTTGCCAGAATCTTACCCGTTACCCGAAAGGATAATGTTGTTTCAAAACGTGCTCTGACTTCTCCGGCATAGGGCGTAACAGACCCTACGCTGGTAGTGTCAACCCGAAATACTTTTACCGGACGTGGCGGCAAGTTAGCCTTTTGATCTTGGTGGGAACATCCCATCAACAGGGATAGAAACAGATACACCAAGGGGTTGAATAAACGAAATTGATTGCGCTTAGCCATTAATAATCTATACATGTAGATACACCTTTTTTGCTAAAAAATAGCCTGCTTTTCACTACCGAACCTCTAGTTTATTCGGCATCGCTTAGCGTTTGAAGGTTCAGGGAAAACATTCAGCCTAATCCAAAATCTTTCCGCAAGCTTGAATCCACTAGACAGGCTGGCAAAAAACGCCGTAATTTACTTAATAATAACGCCTGGCCCTTAGGTTGGCGTCGCATTCTCCATTTGCCAAAAGCGGCATCTAGTATCGTATCCGCCACACCATCCGGCTCTGGGGCATAGCTGACGTTCTTATTGACTGCCTTGGATACGTTACCGCGCTCATTATCATAGGCCGGGATTAATGAAGCTGCCTGGGGTGAATTAGCGTCCAGATTGGTCTTGGTGAATGCGGGTTCGACGAGCACGACGCGGATTCCGAATTGGCGCACCTCATGGTCGAGCGATTCAGACAGTCCCTCGACAGCGTGCTTGGAGGCTGCATAAAGTCCCAGATAGGGAGCAGGAAGAAAACCGAGCACCGAGCTGATATTGATGATTCTTCCGGAGTTCTGCGCCCGCATGTGCGGAAGCACCGCCTTGGCTGTACGCAGGATACCGGAAACATTGGTGTCGAACAGGGAAGCGGCTTCAGTAATGGACGTTTCCTCTACCGCGCCGAGCATCATCATTCCCGCGTTATTGACGAGCACATCGATGCGATTTGCCTGATCGATAACGGATTGGATTCCCCGCTGAACGGAAGCGTCATCGCGAACATCCATTTCGACGAATTTTACTCCAGGGATTGGCTGTGCTTTGGTGATGCTGCGTACCATCCCGAACACTTGGCATCCCCGCTGGGCAAACTTTTCCGCCGCAACACGACCGATGCCCGATGATACGCCGGTCACGATTACAACTTTATCGTCGAATTTGATTCTCTTGTTCACGGATGTCTCCTTGTTGATGTATATACACCTTTTAATGCTAAAAAAATTATTTCAGTCGTGATACTTCTATTAGTGCGGCCAAGTCTGCCATTAAACCCTCTAACCGCTCCGCGCCTAGGTTTGCTTTGAGCTTGGCTTGTGCTTGTTGCCACAGCGGGTAAGCCTCTGACAGAACTTTAGCGCCTGTCTCGGTAATTGTTACCTGACGCGTACGCCGATCTTCACCTGGAGCAACACTCACGAGCCCTTGCTTTTCCAATACATCTAGATTACGGGTTAAGGTTGTGCGATCCATGACAATTTTCTCGGCCAAATCGGTCACCAATACAGGGCCCACTATTTTTAAAACCACAAGCAAAGAATACTGAGTCCCACGAATACCTGTAGGACGCAACACTTCATCATAAAGTTGAGTAACTGCCCGAGTGGCCTTACGGAGATTGAACCCTACGCAATCCACGCAACATAGAAAATCTGGCATTTTTTGTGATTCAGATGTATCGGACATGATTAATTTCGAAGTAATTTTATAAAGGAGTATATACACATAATTTACTTTGTCAAAAGTTTTTTTAAAAAATTAAACACGTGCGTCATTCGCTAATTTTTCTGTTCTTAAAGTTAAGAATATCGTTTTCTGAATGTCAGCTTTACGGAAACTTTAAAGCTTTCAATTAACTACCGGTTTGGGTCGAAAGAAGACTGTCAATGTCAGAATTAACCTAATTTAATCTGTATAAAAGTCAGCTCAAGTGTGGAGTTTTACACTATGTGGATCAATCATGACGATCTGACACGGGATGCTATGATTCAGCAGATTGTATTATTGAGTCGGGACGAATTAAGCCAATATTTAACGTTTTAAACGAATTGATTCATCCACTGTTCAAGGACGTATCGCAAAATTCGAGAGCTATTGATGTATTGTGTGAGATCCAGAGAGGTCATTGAAGATAACATAAAAAAATCCCGCTTTATTGGTGTGATTGTTCCCTGTGCCAGTGAAATCGAAGTGCTGCATAATCTTAAACAGCTTCATAGTGAACACCCTAATGCCAGTCACATCGCTTATGCGTACCGGATTAAAACAGACCAGGGCTTAATTTATCGATTTCATGATGCAGGCGAACCAACCGGAACAGCCAGCAAGCCGATTTATCAGCATATAGAAGGCAAGAAGTTGATCAACCTGCTGATTGCTGTGATACGTTATTTTGGCGGCGTTAAACTGGGTGCAGGTGGGTTAACCCGGGCTTATGGCAATACTGCGAAACAGGTGATTGAAGCTGCTGAAATCGGCGCTTATATCGAATTGGTAAACATCCCGTTGACGCTCGATTACAAACAGATACAGCCGCTTGAATATTTGTTGAAAAAGCTTGATGGACTCATTGTGAAACAGGATTTCGCCGAACAGGTGCGGCTTATCATTCAATTACCAGCTGAACAGGTGGATACCTTATTACAGGCTTTTCCTGGCAGCTGATTATTTACTGACCTCAAAAATACCCTTGTATGAAACATACATCATCGTTGAAGTCAGCATATACAAAACAGGCGTTAACAATGGCGTTACTGTTGTACAGAATATCGCCTCGGCAAATATAAACCCCAGCATTTTATACATGGCATTCTGATTTCTGCTGACAGCGTAATTACCATCTGCTTTCGCCTGGCTCCAGCTGTAATCTTTAAATAGCATCAAAGGATAGCTGAACCAACTGGCAAAGGTGGTCAGCATCAGTAAGGTAAAAATCAGCGTGATATTGGCATAGGCATAAATCCAGTCTGCTATTTCACGAGTTGTTTGATGGTTCAGGTTCTCCGGAGTCAACTCCCAAAAGAAGAAGAACTGGCCAATTTTATACAATTCACCCGTAACAAGATTGGCTACTACCATAAACGCAAACCAGAAAACCACAATAGTGCTTGCCGCCAACACGGCTAACGGCAAGCTTTTACTAATTGCCCAGTAAAAGCCTACCGGATTATCTGCCGAATATTTAAGGTCGATGTATTTTGCAACGCCTACGCCAACAAATAAACTCGTCACCGAAAGCAAAATACCCAGCGCCAGGGAAACTCGTCCAAGCGTCATAAGAATACCGACAAACAACGCGTACCCCGCCCAAACCAAGGGGCCGCGACTAACAAATAGTAATGCTTGTTTGAGCCAGTGGCTAAACTTTGCTTTTTTCACAATGAAATGCTGGAAATGCCCACGGCTTTGCGTAATTCCTTGATAAAAGGCGCACTGACTGCACGCGCTTTTAGGGCGCCTTCCTGCAGTTGCTCTTCAATATGTTCGGGTGCTTGCAATAAAGCCTCGTAACGTTCCCTTGCCGGGGTAATATGGTCATTAATATGTTCGAATAGCACCCGTTTCATTTCACCCCAGGCAATACCCTCTGCGTAACGTTGGCGTATTTCAAGCACCTCCTGTGCCGTAGCAAAGGCCCTGTATATGCCGAATAAGGTACAGTCATCCGGATCTTTTGGCTCGCCTGGCTCTAATGAATTGGTTTTAATTTTGTTAATCAGTTTTCTTAATTTTTTCTCGGGTTCGAATAAAGGAATTGTATTGTTGTAGCTTTTGCTCATTTTGCGACCATCAAGCCCTGACAAAGTCGCGCCATGCTCATCAATTACAGCCTCGGGCAAGACGAAATGTTCGCCATAAATATGATTAAATCGTCCGGCAATATCCCTGGCCATTTCAATATGTTGTACCTGATCTTTGCCTACCGGCACTTTATTGGCATTAAACATGAGAATATCGGCCGCCATGAGGATCGGGTAACTGAACAGACCCATCGTGATACCTTTGTCAGGATCGTTTTCGCCACCTTGTTCATTTTCAGCAACCGCCGCTTTATAGGCATGTGCCCTATTCATCAAGCCTTTGGATGCGACGCAGGTCAACATCCACGCCAATTCCATAATTTCCGGGACATCCGACTGCCGGTAAAAAACTGCATTTGAAGTATCCAGCCCCAGCGCTAGCCAGGTTGCCGCGATTTCCAGACTGGACTGCCTGACTCTTTCCGGCTCCTGACACTTAATCAAGGCATGATAGTCAGCGAGAAAATAATACGGCACGACATTTTCATCTTTACTGGCAGCAATAGCTGGCCTGATAGCGCCGACATAATTACCCAAATGCGGTGTGCCCGTGGTAGTTATACCTGTTAAAACAATTGCTTTAGTCATTATATTCCATCTATTTTTTGCTTATTGTGGGTGAAATATTACATTAATCCAGCCTAAATTCCAGCAGGACCGGCTTATCTGAATCCTGTTGTAACGGTTCGCTATTATTGTACTTTGGTATACTGTATTTTGCCGATAAAGCAATTCTTGGCTTAATCTACCAACCTCTTGTGTAGATACCCTGGCCTACAGAAAGGATCTGAATAATTGCCTGGAAGAAGCAACAGGTATTCACGGCAATACGTTATCTATAATTTCTCCAAGAACACACCCTTCCCCTACCGTCATTAATCTCGCCGTAATAGTCTGATTCTCAACCGATTCATAATCATTTATCACGCAACTCACCCGAAGATAATTGGGTGTATAACCAAAAACCCGCTGTTTTCCACCTTCAAGCGGCTCGCTATATCCCTCCCATAACACCGGAAACGCATTGCCTATATTGTCCCGGCAAAACTGTAGCTTCATGTTATTGGCCAATTCATGCAGTTGCCGGCTGCGCTGTTTTTTAATCTCATTGGTAACCTGGTTCGGCAGGGTGGCAGCTTTAGTCCCTTCCCGACTGGAATAGGTGAAGATATGGATATGTCCAAAGCCGATTTGTTTGATGAAGTTAAAACTGTCCTGCCATTCTTGTTCGGTTTCGCCCGGGAAACCGACAATAATATCGGTAGTGATATTAAAGTGCGGGATTCGCGAGCGTAGTTGGCTAACGATAGCGGCAAATTCTTCAGTTTTGCAACGCCGCGCCATCCTGCGTAGCACAGTATCCGAACCGCTTTGCAAGGGCAGATGCAAATGTGGCATCAAGCGGGGGTTCCGGAACAGCTCAAAGAAATCTTCCGGCAATTCCCAGGGCTCTAAAGAGCCGAGCCTAAGCCTTGGGATGTCTGTTTCAGCCAGGATGGCATTGATCAAGTCGGATAAATTCTTGCCCACATCACTGCCGTAGCCGCCCAAGTGGACACCCGTCAGAACGACTTCAGTAATACCTTGTTTGTGCAGGGCATTGATTTCATCAATAACTGCCTGCACAGGGCGGCTCACTTCTTCACCACGCGCCACGGTAACGATGCAAAAAGTACAGCGATAACGGCAGCCATCCTGTACTTTCACAAAGGCACGTTGCCTGCCGCGTGTGAATAAGGAAATTTCACCGGGTTCTGTGGACATGGCCGGCATACTGTCCATATTGAGCTCAGTTAAGGTTTTTTCCACCAGCTGATCTTTATCCTGGTTGCTGACCACCAGATCAACGCCCATTAAAGACGCGGCTTCATCCTGATTTAAGGTAGCGTAACAGCCGCTAACAACCAGTTTGGCTTGTGGATTATCACGATGTATTTTACGGATGAGATTGCGGGATTTTCTGGCGGCATCTTGCGTAACCGCACAGGAATTAATCACAATTAGCTGAGCGGCTTCTGCCTGTTTGGTAATTGAGTGCCCGGTCTTTTGAAACGCTTGCGCCCAGGTTTCCAATTCCGCTTCATTAAGGCGGCAGCCGAGTGTTTTAAGGTGAACTTTCATTAATCATCCAAAGAACCAATATGCAACAAAAATTGCGGCAATAATGCCTGTAAAATCAGCTATTATCCCACAGGCGGCGGTATGACGAATACGTTTGATACCCACCGAGCCAAAGTAAATAGCCAGTACATAAAAAGTTGTTTCAGTGCTACCCTGGACGATAGAGGCCAAGCGCCCGGCAAATGAATCCGCACCATGCGTCTTCATGGTTTCTATCATCATCGCTCTTGAACCACTGCCACTGAAGGGTTTCATCAAGGCGGTCGGCAAAGCATCGACAAAACGGTCATCGAGCAAAAAATAATGTACAACAGATCGTGCTAAACCAGCGAGCATATCCAGCGCGCCACTGGCTCTGAACACGCCAATGGCAACCAGCATGGCAACTAGATATGGAATAATGAGAACGGCCGTTTGAAAGCCTTCTTTAGCACCTTCAATAAAGGCATCGTAAGCATTGATACCCTTATATATGGCGCCGACAATAAATGTGATAACCAATGAAAACAGGATGAAATTGCTGATGGCAGCAGATTGCTGGAGCATTTGCTGTTGCGACAAGCTGGTAAAATACGCCAGTAGACCGCCGACAACCAGCGTAAAACCACCCAGATAAGCCATGACGACCTTATCCAGCAGATTGATTTTCTGCACGAAAGCTACGGAAAGCAAACCGCCCAGCGTCGACATATACGTAGCAATTAAAATCGGTATAAACACGTCAGTCGGATTGGCCGCACCAAGTTGGGCTCGATACGTAAAAATCGTTATGGGAAACAGCGTAACGCCGGCAGTATTGATAACCAGGAACAGAATTTGTGCGTCACTGGCGGTGTCGGGATCGGGGTTAAGCGTTTGCAGTTCCTTCATCGCTTTAATGCCCAACGGTGTTGCCGCGTTGTCCAGCCCCAGGGCATTGGCGGAAATATTCATCACGATAGCGCCCAACGCCGGATGCCCTTTAGGTACATCAGGCATCAGGCGGCTAAACAGGGGCGTGAGACTTTGCGTTAACAACTGAATGAATCCGCTTTTTTCACCCACTTTCATAATTCCTAACCATAAGGCTAAGACGCCGGTCAGGCCTAACGAAATTTCAAAGGCGGATTTCGACAAGCTGAACATGGCCTCCATGATTTGCGCAAAAACCTGCTGGTCGCCCAGGAAAACCAGTTTAAACAGCGCAGTAAAAAAAGCAGCGAGGAAAAAGCAAATCCAGATGATATTTAGCACGATAGGAAGAGTGAGTTTAGAAACTGTTCGGCTATTCTATTGCCTGGGAGAAGGGATTGTCTTGTTTTTGAGGAAAAGAGGTGGTGCAACCGGTTCAATAGGTTGCGGTTCTGGTTTATTTGTTTGCATGCCTTGTCGCGCTCAATTACACTGCAACCAACAAAAACAATGTGTTATTTTAATCAAATCCGGTTCAACGTGGGCACTGATTCTAACGGAATTTCTTTTTGATTAAAGCTATTTTTTCATTGCTTAAGATACTTTTTAAAGATAGAATTTTTTCCAGTTATGTTGAATAATTCCCAAAAATAACCATTCATTGACATTATTCTGCTCTGCTATAGGTTGTTTTCACAATGGGATTCTAGGCCGAAGATCATAGATGGAATCAATGCTTACTGTTGGCGTTAGTCTATCTCACATTTCTCTAATGTATTTAGAGAAATGTGAAAATTGGAATACCCATGCACAAGTCCTTAAATTTCGTAACATATTGATTTTAAATGACATTCATGAACTAGCACCAAAAGTTGCTTACATCGGTTTCGATTCCAATCAGTTATTGAGAAAAGTAATACATACTGCTCAATAAAGTCCATCAAACCAATAGCGTTAAAGTATTTATCAGTTTTCCAGTAAATAACCAAATGAAAATTGCCATAAGTGGCTGGATAAAAAGCTGCTGTAAATTTAGGTTGAATAAAGAAAAAATGAATCCAGGAAAAACGAGTCGAATGTTAATAAAGCCAAGAAAAATCGATTTTGGCTTCACAGACCAGCTACCGTATAAATGGTACAATGGTAACCCCGCCATTTTTACTCTGTGCAATGTCATTTCTATAATGTTTCCCGTTGGCGAACAATTTTTCATTGATTCTGTTCGATATTATAAAGATAAAATAAAAAATCCGGCTTTACTCGAAGAAATGGCGGGGTTTATTGCCCAAGAAGCTATGCACAGCAAGCAGCACGACTTATGCAACCAATTACTTAAGACCCAACATAAACAGCTTGTTGTTTTCGAAAAAAATGCCCAAGTTTTTTTGGATAGGATTAGGCGATTTTTTCCAGCCAGAACCCAATTAGCCGTTTCTTGTGCGCTAGAGCATTTTACTGCGCTATTTGCACACCAATTGCTAGCGACACAATCGTTCAAAAATCATGCACATCCTGTGTATGCCAAACTATGGATTTGGCATGCCATAGAGGAAACCGAGCACAAAGCCGTTTGCTATGACGTATATCAACACGTCGCAGGCGGACCACTTGGTTATGTGGAGCGATGCCTAGTCATGTTATCCACCTCTTTGGTCTTCCTTGCCGTGATCATGACTGGTTTTGTCATTGTGACATTGTCAAAACCCAAAAAAAAGATTCAAACGCCTGAAAAAAAAAATGGGGTAATGACCGGAATATACAAAATGTTTTTCAGCAAAGAAGGGCTTGTCAGGGAAATCATGATCCCATATTTAGCCTATTACCTACCCTTCTTCCACCCTTGGAAACAAGATAATTCACAACTTATCAAGCGATGGAAAGCGGAATATGAAAACGGCCTGTTCAGAGATGCAGATGATACCCTGGGCGCCTAATCAAGTAATGTTTCCACTTTAGAAGTTTATTTCTTAAATGAAAAATCTGCCTTATTTTGATTATTTGCTGGCTTTCCTTAAAAACAACAATGAAACTGTCGAAAAAAGCTTTGGACGTCATGTGCATTGGGGCTATTGGGAAACTCCTGAGAAAGCAACGCTGAGTATTGATGATTTTGTCCAGGCCACAGAAAACCTCAGCAAATTGCTGATAAGCGCCGCGAAAATAACTGACGGCCAAAAGGTGCTTGATGTAGGCTGTGGTTTTGGCGGAACGATTGCCAGCCTAAATGAAACACATACAGGCCTGGACCTAGTAGGGATTAACATTGATGACCGCCAATTGGAAAGGGCAAGACAAAAGATTCAAGCAATCGGCAACAACACCATTGAATTTCAGCAGGGCGATGCCTGCGCCTTGCCTTTTTTGGATAATTCCTTTGATGTTGTCCTCGCCGTGGAATGTGTATTTCACTTTCCCAGCCGGGAACAATTCATTAAAGAAGCCTATCGTGTATTAAAGCCGGGGGGATTTTTGGCATTGTCTGACTTCATTCCAGGCCGGTTTTCGCCACTCAGATTGTCAGGGCAGTTCAACAGCAGTTTTTTTGGGGCTTGTGATGTTCGATACACTATCGACAACTATCATGCGTTGGCAAAGAAAACGGGCTTTACTCTCGATTCTGATAAAAACATAACCCAAAACACTCTGCCGACCTATCGTTACTTAAAATCGTTGCTGATCGAAAAAGACCGAAAAAAAACTGGAGCATCTGGTCATCTCACAGCTTTTTTTACCACGCTTGTCATAGAAATAGTCAGCCGACTTAACTTGCTGAGCTATTTTGTTTTTTCTTTTAGAAAACCCGCATAAAAATTGGGTGGCGGGTTTAATTAGTTGCGTCACAAAATTTGGGAAATTTCAGCCTCTATCACCAAACCTGACTGGATAATCAACCGTATTGGGGACTAAAAGTATTTCCCAATAGATAAATTGGTCCGAAAAAGGGAAAAATAAACTTTTATAACTTAGCCGCTTTTAATTTGTAGTTAATGTATTCCGAGCCATTATCGGAATGGAAGCCTTGAATAACAAAGGGAAAGCAATCCAGAAGCTGCTCAATGGCCAGCATCAAATACTGTTCACTGATTTTTTTAACCGTACACATCACTTCGAATTGAGTCACCTCATCAACAACATTAATGTGATAGACGCCTTTTTGTTTATCCTGATCGCCCTGATGAACCGTATTAATCCGGATAAAAAAACTGTTCCAATTGTTCTACGGTATTTAGGTCGTTTATATTCATGATAGGTTTCATTCTCTTATCATGACCGAGACTTAAGCGTTTGTCAGACTCATTTTCCGTTAGAAATACAGGTCTTCTTCAGGCTCATTTATTATTGGAAGAGGCTAACCTTTTCGTAAAAGCTCGTAGTAATGTAAAATGAGCAGTAATTATAATGAAACCAATTGGATTCAAAACGAAATGAGGCGCGATAAGTAACCTGCTTTGTGCCGTTTGCTAATCCTATTAATCAATAAAACCAAATATTTATATTTTAGGGGTAAAGCCATGAAAAAAAGTTTGTTTGCTGCAGCCTTGATGCTGGTTTTCGGTAGCGCATTCGCGGCTACTGATCACTATGTATTACTTGATGGAAACCATGTCCAACACTTAAAAATCACAAAAATTAATGATGAGATTACTGTAAGTGCAGACGTCAACTTTGAGCCGAATGCCAACGAAGCAGGCAGTAAGATCTGTTCTGGTGAAGTTTCAGGTGAAGCCAAGAGCGTTGGTGCAAACGAATTGATTATGAAGAAACGTTCCGAAGGCGAGGCTACTTATTGCGAGCTGAAAGTTCATCTTACACCGAACGGCGCTAAGGTAGAACAATCGAAGCATTGCGACAACTTTGCTACAGGTATCTGCCATTTTTCGACCAATGGAAAGGAAATGGTAAAAATTAAATAAACGGATAGTTCGAACTACACACCTAGGATAAATTTGTTCTAAGTTCTTTTTGCCTGAAATAACAATGAAAATGATGCAGTCTGATAATGCAACTGCTTAATTTAAATATATTTAGCTTTAGCTGGCACGGGCCATACTGACTGGATCGGGTTGAGCTATAGGTTCTTGTTTTTAGTGCAATTAATCACGGAATAAATTTACTCAGGCGGGGGATTTAGCTAGGCCAATAGTTGCATTAAGCCCGGAAATAATGGCAGCCGAACGTCGCTGCTGTACTCGCATAAGTTTTGGCGTGTCTTTCCACAACCGCGAAAAAAGAGGCCAGTAGACCAAATCAGTTACGTTTTCATTACAACTTTGGCTGTATATCAATTTCTGGGAAGTCGTACGGAAATAGTAACTTGCTTAATATTATGCAAAACGGCATGGCAAATTTTTCCTGACTTCCTGCCGATCAAATAACTATCGCCGATATTGAGTTTTATCCACATATCATCTTGGCACTGGAAAAGTAAGATTGCTCTTGATCCTTTTCCGGCGCAAACAGTCAGGATTTGACCCATTCAATCGCTGTGATTGCGCTTTATAGCAGGAGAGTGGGCATCAGATGCAGCGCCGTTATGCAAGTATCAATGATTTGTCAATTAAGGAAACCGACCGAAAATTCCATTGGCCGCAGGGTCGACGTCCAAATGATCACCCAAGCTTAAGCGATCTAGAGCTTTAAGAAGTATAAAAAGATATTATTATGGCAAACACAGCTAAATTCTTCTATCCTTGAATTTTAAATTGCATAAGGAAACGCCTGATGGCTATTAAGGATTGGCTTGCAGAAGACAGGCCCAGAGAAAAACTATTGCAACGGGGCTCAGCCGCTTTAACCGATGCCGAGTTACTGGCCATTTTTTTACGGACCGGAACTCCGGGTAAGTCAGCGGTGGATTTAGCCCGCGAACTACTAGCAGATTTCGGCTCCTTGAAAGCCTTGCTGGATGCAGACCAACAACGCTTTTGTCTGAGTAATGGTTTGGGTAGCGCCAAATATGCACAACTTCAGGCAGTTCTGGAAATGGCCAAACGCCATTTCAAAGAAGCACTTCAACGTGGCAATGCCTTGACCAGTCCGGAAATAACTCGTTCCTATCTTAGCGCTCAATTACGCGGATATAGCTACGAAGTGTTTGCTTGTTTATTTCTAGATAATCAACACAGAGTTATTAAGCTGGAGGAATTATTCAGAGGGACAATAGATGGCGCCAGTGTTTATCCCAGAGAAGTCGTCAAACAGGCACTTTATTATAACGCAGCAGCAATGATTTTTGCCCATAACCACCCGTCAGGTATTTCTGAGCCTAGTCAGGCTGATAAACATATCACCGAGAAACTCAAACAGGCATTAGCCTTGTTCGATATACGCGTATTGGATCATTTTATTATTGGTGACGGGGAGCCCTATTCTTTTGCAGAGCATGGCTTAATATAACAACTGATTGAAAATATTAATCATTGTTGCTGTATTATCAATTAGGGCACACGAAAAACATGAGCCTAGTAATGGTCATATCAACGTGTAACCACAGCTTAGGCTGGCTGTGGTTATCCAAAGCATATTAAAAGAAGTTTTCGTCCAAACAATTATTTTATTTTAGCTTCTTTGTAAATAACGTGCTTACGAACAACGGGATCAAATTTTTTGATCTCCATTTTTTCAGGCATTGTGCGTTTGTTTTTTGTTGTGGTATAGAAGTGACCAGTGCCTTCAGTAGAAATCAATTTAATTTTATCGCGCATTTATCTATCTCCTTAAACTTTAGTGCCTTTTTTACGCAAATCCGCCAACACAGCGTCTATGCCGTTTTTATCAATGATACGCATGGCTTTTGTTGAAACTCTGAGGCGTACCCAACGATTTTCGCTTTCTACCCAGAATCTGTGATGTTGCAGATTAGGAAGAAAACGTCTTTTGGTTTTGTTATTAGCGTGTGATACGTTATTACCTGTAACGGGTTGTTTGCCTGTTACTTGACATACTCTAGACATAATTAACCTCATGGTGTGCCTATATTCAAAATTAGCCAATCTTTATACCAAAAATTCTTTTCAAGGTAAATAACAATCTATAAAATAAACCTGATACACTTCTTCTCAAGTAATTAAAACAGGACAATAATGCCTATTAAACTCGGCATGGTCATGGACTCCATTGACCATATCAATATCAAAAAAGACACTAGTTTTGCCATGTTACTTGAGGCTCAATCCAGAGATTGGGAGCTGCATTACATGGAACTAAATGATTTGTTTCTAAGAAATGGCAGGGCCTATGCCAGAACCCAAATCCTAACTGTTCAGCGCAATGTCCAAAAATGGCATCAGTTTATTTGCGAGCAAGATATCCCCCTGGATCAACTGGATGTAATTATAATGCGAAAGGATCCTCCTTTTGATCAGGAATATATTTATGCTACATATTTGCTGGAACGCGCTGAAAGTATGGGTGTCTATGTTGTCAACAAGCCACAATCGCTACGGGATGCCAATGAAAAACTTTTTACCGCATGGTTCCCACAGTGTTGCGCGGAAACATTGGTTGCCAGAGAACCCGCCAGAATAAGGAGCTTTTTGAATGAACAGAAGGAAATTATTTTAAAACCACTAGACGGAATGGGGGGAACCTCTATTTTTCATTTGCGTCAAAGTGATCCTAATCTTAGTGTGATTCTGGAAACCATGACTCAATACAATAGCCGATATGTGATGGCTCAAAAGTATCTGCCGGAAATTAAAGACGGTGATAAACGTATCTTAATGGTAAATGGTGATGCTGTGCCTTATGCGCTAGCGCGCATTCCTGCTCAGGGCGAAACTCGGGGCAATCTGGCCGCCGGGGGCCGGGCGGAAGGTCGCAAGCTAACAGAAAATGATTGGTGGATTGCAAATCAGGTGGGACCAACCCTACGCGAAAAAGGCTTGATTTTTGTCGGACTGGATGTGATTGGAAACAAACTGACCGAAATTAATGTTACCAGCCCTACTTGCGCTCAGGAATTGGATCAGCAGTTTGGGCTTAATATAGCAGGTCTTTTGATGGATCATATTGAAAACTCCGTTCAATAACATGACAAATAAAGCAATATTTGTTCCTTCTGCTACTTTGTCTAATAATGATTCATTATTGATAGCTATATTTGTAGCTATTATTGTTCATATTGTCCTGGTATTGGGAATGAATTTTACAACACCCCACCCTGAAAAAATCAATAAATCCATAAATATTACTCTGGTTAATACACCTGTAAAAAAAGCACCAGAAAAAGCGAATTTTTTAGCACAGGAAAATCAGATAGGCACGGGTGAGAAAGCTAAAAAACCGGAACCACCGGCGCAAAAGTTACCTAGCCAGGGAAATAGCCAGGTAAGGGAAATTAAAAAGAGCACCTCAAAAGAGAGTAAACCCAAAACAGCACAAAAAATAATGACCCAGCAAACAGCTGAAAAGAAGGTTGTTACGGCCAGCAAACCTGACGAACTTAACCAGCCTGAAAAGCACCCGCAATTAACTGCAGAATCATTGCAGCAACAAATTGCACAATTAGGTACGGAAATCAGGCAAAGCCAGCCCAGCTCCGAACAAACCAAAATAAAATTTATTGATTCGGTGAGTGCACATAAATATGTAGCAGCTCAGTATATGAAGGACTGGGAAAGCAAAGTAGAGCGAACGGGTAATCTTAATTACCCGGAAGCTGCGGCCAAGCAGAACTTCTCGGGTACATTAACCATGGATGTCGGGATTAATGTCGATGGGAGTATCTATAGTATTCGAATAAGCAGGTCTTCGGGAAATCCTGCCCTGGACGAAGCTGCTAAACAAATTGTTCGTATTAGTGCACCCTTTGCACCATTGCCTTTAGAACTGCGAAAAGAACTTGACGTTCTCATTATTACCCGAGTCTGGAAATTCTCTGATGAATCAGGCTTGGTCACACGATAAATAGTTGCTTTAGTCACCATAACCTCCGATGCAAAAGCCCATGAATCAGGCTACTTACTTCAATAATCAGTTTATTATCGCCATGCCCTCCTTGGTCGACCCTAATTTTTTTCATACTGTAGCTTATTTGTGTCAGCATAATAAAGAAGGTGCTTTAGGTATCGTTATTAACAGGCCAGCGGAAATGAAGCTGGGCGAGATTTTTAAGCAAATGAATATATGTGCTACTTCATCTGACGCTGCAGAAACACCTGTTTTTGCAGGAGGACCGGTGCAGCAGGAACGTGGTTTCGTTCTACACACTACTGGTGGCGGCTGGGATGCTACTATGGCCGTTTCTGAGACAATTTCCTTAACAACCTCACGTGATGTAATTGAGGCCATCGCTATCGGTAAAGGCCCTGAACAATACCTTGTTGCTTTAGGTTATGCAGGCTGGGGAGAAGGTCAGCTTGAACAGGAAATATTGGCCAATGCCTGGCTTAATACGCCTTATAGTAATCGCGTTTTGTTTGATACGCCAGTCAACAAGCGTTGGCAGGCGGCAGCTGGACAAATTGGTATTGATATTAACCAATTAACCACACCTGCAGGACATGGCTAAGCGAGATCCATTATTAACAAAAGCCAGTACCGATACTTATCTGGGCTTTGATTTCGGCAATAAAAAAATAGGCATTGCTGTCGGTCAAATCATTACTGCAACAGCTAGTCCTTTACAAACTATTCGCTCTATCAATCAAAACCCCAATTGGGAAATAATTAGCAAGTTAATAAATGAGTGGCGTCCTGTTGGTTTAGTAGTTGGTATTTCCAAACAGGCCGACGGCATGGACAACCCGATTACACCGCGCATGTTAAAATTTTGTCGCCAACTGGAAGGCCGTTATCAACTGCCTGTTTATCAACAGGATGAAACTTTATCGACATTTGAAGCTAAACAAATGTTGTTTGATGAAGTTAGTGTTAATGCAAGCAGGCTTTGGGAAGTACAGGATCAACTCGCGGCCCTGCTTATTTTACAGACTTGGTTAAATGACAATAAAAAAAGGATCATTAAGTGCTAGAAATACATGATTTGCTCAACAAGCTGGAAGCCGGATTAAAACACATTATTATTGAAAGACAGTTGATTAATCCGCTGATGATAGGTATTCGCACTGGCGGCGTATGGATTGCTGAGCAGATGCACGAGCGGCTTAACATCAGTGAACCGCTGGGGTTACTGGATATTTCTTTTTATCGTGACGATTTTTCCCAAATCGGCGTTAACCCCAACGTAAAGCCCAGCCAGTTGCCGCCACAGATTGAAGGCCGGGATATTATTCTGATAGATGATGTTTTTTTTACCGGAAGAACGATTCGCGCTGCCCTGAATGAAATTTTTGATTATGGCAGGCCAAAGCAAGTGGTTTTGGCTGTGTTGATAGAGCGCGACGGCAAACAAATTCCATTATGTCCCGATTGCGTCGGGGCAAGTATCACCCTGACTGCAGGTCAGCGGATCAAATTAACCGGCCCTGAACCCCTGGTTATTCATCTGCAAACATTAGATGCGGCAGCATAAACTATGACTGATAACCTCCAGCTAAATGCGGAAGGCAAACTTAAGCACTTTTTGACCATTGAAGGTTTGAGCAAAAGCCTGTTGACAGAAGTTCTGGATATAGCCGAATCTTTTATCGGCATGAATGATCAACAGATTAAAAAAGTCCCGCTGTTGCGGGGCAAAACCATAGTCAATCTGTTTTTTGAAAACAGTACCCGTACACGAACGACCTTTGAATTGGCCGCCAAACGCTTGTCTGCCGATGTGTTAAGTATGAGCATTTCGACTTCTTCAACATCCAAGGGTGAAAGCCTGCTCGATACCATACGCAATCTGGAAGCCATGTTTGTCGACATGTTTGTGGTGCGTCACTCAATCAGCGGTGCAGCACACTTTATCGCCCAACAAACAGCGCCTCATATCAGCGTTATTAACGCGGGTGACGGGCAGCATGCGCACCCCACTCAGGCCATGCTCGACATGTTTACTATTCGGCAAATAAAAAAGAATTTCTCTAATTTAAGAGTGGCTATTATTGGCGATATACTGCATTCCAGAGTCGCCAGATCACAGATTCAGGCATTAAATACCTTGGGAGCGGCTGAAATCCGGGTAATTGCCCCCAAGACACTACTGCCCGCTCATGTTGAAAGTTTAGGGGTGAATATTTCGCATAATTTGATCGCAGGGCTTAAAGATATTGATGTTATTATCATGCTGCGCTTACAGAAAGAACGAATGAGCTCGGCGTTATTACCCAGTGAAAGTGAATATTATAAATGTTTCGGATTGACTGAAGATAAACTGAAAATCGCCAAACCCGACGCTATCGTCATGCACCCCGGGCCCATTAACCGGGGCATTGAAATTGATTCAAAAGTTGCCGACGGCCCGCAGTCAGTAATACTCAAACAGGTTAGCAATGGCATAGCCATTCGTATGGCCATTATGGCCATGGCTATGCAGAAACAGGGAGTCATGTGATGAGTCAAATACATATTAAACAGGGAAGAATCATCGATCCAGCCAACAATATAAACCGCATCGGTTGTGTTTATATAGCAGACGGTAAAATCGTTTCGGTAACCAACGAACCCGCTGGTTTTAAGCCTGATATAACAATTAATGCGCATGATCAAATAGTTTGTCCTGGTTTTATAGATTTAAGTACCCGCTTGCGTCAACCTGGACAAAGCCGCAAAGCGACTTTCACTAGTGAAACAGTTGCCGCTGCAAGTAGTGGTATTACTACCCTATGTTTACAGCCTGATACTATCCCGGTCATTGATACGCCCGCTGTTGCAGAACTTGTCAAGGAATTGTCGGAAAAAGCCAACTACCCGCAAATCTATCCGATTGCGGCGCTGACCCGGAAACTGGAAGGCACAGAATTAAGCTCTATGTTATCGCTCAAGCAAGCTGGTTGTATCGCAGTTGCTAATGCCAATCAGCCAGTAAAAAATCTGCTTATCTTAAGGCGGGCAATGGAATATGCTGCCAGTCATGATTTGTTGTTCATGTTTCGGCCCAACGATTATTGGCTGGGCAATAACGGTTGCGCTCATGAAGGTGCTGTCGCAACCCGCTATGGTTTGCCCGGTATTCCAGAAGAGGCGGAAACAATAGCTTTGGCACAGTGTCTGGAATTAGTTGAGCTGACCGGCTGTCGCGTGCATTTCGGACAGCTCAGCTGTAAACGCTCAGTGATTAAGATACATCAGGCAAAAAAGTATGGCATGAAAGTGAGTGCGGATGTTGCCATACATCAATTGCATTTGACAGAAAATGACATAATTCCATTTGATAGCAACTACCATGTATTGCCTCCCTTCCGTACTGAAGCAGACAAGCAGTACCTGAGACAAGGCTTGGCTAGCGGTACGATTAACAGTATTTGTTCCGACCATCAGCCGCATGATATAGATGCCAAGCTCGGTGCATTTCCAGAGACAGAACCCGGCGTTTCTTCTTTGGAAATGCTGTTGCCGTTAACGCTAAAATTGGTAGCGCAACGCGCTATAACTCTGGAACAGGGCTTAGCATCACTGAGTGAAAATCCGGCACGGGTGCTGCATATAAAAAGCGGCGCATTAACTGTTGGTTTCGCCGCAGATGTGTGTATTTTTGACCCGGAATTAAAGTGGCAAGTTAATTCAAGCAATTGGAAAAGCCAGGGCATTAATACGCCATTTTGGGGACAGACAATGAAAGGACGAGTTACGCATACCTTACAAGCAGGCAAAATTATTCATTGTTTGGAAAAATCACGAGAATAATAGCTCTTGTACGCGATACACTCCGCTATTGCGCCCTGACAGCTAATTTAGGCTTATCAATTGATTTGCTTGCTTACACCGTCAAGTCAAAAACTGTAGCTATAGACATATCGCTGCACCTTGTGCAATCAAGCAAGTGTTTTACCAATCCGCTCACCCAACTTGACTGCCTTGTCAGCTGTAAATTCGTTATCCCACTGCGCCTTGTCTTTGCCAAATAAAACAATAATCGTCGATCCCATGTTAAAGCGTCCCATTTCTTCACCGATTTTTAGCGTGGGCGCATTATCCTGATACTGCCAGCTTTGCACGGAGGTAATGCTCGGTGGTGTAACGACACCATGCCAGACGGTTTCGATGCTGGACACAAATATGGCTCCAACCAGTACCAACGCCATCGGGCCGGCATCGGTATCAAATAGGGCGGCGACGCGTTCATTTCTGGCAAACAATCCGGGAACGGAATTGGTGGTTGCGGTATTGACGCTAAATAACCGACCGGGAATATGTACCATTTCTCTAAGCGTACCGGTCAACGGCATGTGCAGGCGGTGATAATCTTTAGGTGACAGGTAAATGGTGGTAAATACACCGTTATTAAAAGGTTCGGAACGCTCCAGGCTGCCACCTAACAAGTCGGTCGCCGTATAGCTTTTTCCTTTGGCCTGAAATATCTGACCATCGCTAATAATACCAGCTTGACTGACTGTCCCATCAGCAGGACAGGCGATAGCGTTACATTCTGTGGACAGAGGTCTGACACCGGGTTTTAGTTCACGGGTAAAAAAGTGATTAAAGCTTTTGAAGGCATTGATGTCCTGCTCCAGCGCCTCATTAATGTTGACTCCGTAATGCCTGATGACCTGTTTGATAAAAAGGTTTTTCCAGGTCTTATTTTCGCAGTGTGTCAGTTTGCTCATCATCCGGGACAAGGCATGATGAGGCAAAACGTATTGGGGTAAGGTGGTTAATGCTTCTTGAATTGTCATGAATAATCTGTCATTTGTAAATCGGGTTACGACTGCATGGATGCAGGCGGTAGATCAAGGTAGGAGCGATAGCGTGTAACTAAATAATGGGTTACGCTATCGCTAGCCTGACCCGCGCAGCTTAGTAAGGGAAAATTGAAATTATTTAAGGCAGATTAACCATTTCCGGCGCTTGCCAGTCGTTGTTTCTGTGCTCTGCAACAACAGTTGTATAAATCCCACCACGTACATTGAACTCAGCACGAATGCGCATAAAATTGGGTGCTATGGCTTTAACAATATCGTTGAGAATTTCATTGGTAACCGCTTCATGGAATGCGCCTTGATCACGAAATGCCCACATGTACAATTTAAGGGCTTTTAATTCAACACAAAGTGCGGCGGGTACATATTCGATTTGGATGGTTGCGAAATCCGGCTGTCCCGTTTTTGGGCAAAGACAGGTGAATTCCGGAATATCAATGCGTATTGTATAATCGCGGCCTGGTTGTGGATTATCGAAAGTTTCCAGGTCTTTTGTAGGTTTTGTAGTCATCGTATTCGTTGGCTATGTTATAAAGTTGGAAGATTTTATCAGTTTTAAGGTGGCAATAGACATTCTTTCCCAAATTAAAGCAGTATCAATAGTCGGCCAAAGTAAGTGTCTTGGCAGCGTCATGTTGCTATCTTTCCTCAGGCGGTTGATGCCAGCCTTGGCAAATACGCTGACATTTTTGATGCCTATGACGACGCCTCGGAAGGCTCATCAAGAAATTTTCGATAATTGATAGAAATTTTAAGGCCGGCAAAACGACCACTCATTCTAATCAGTTCTTGCGTCTTTTTATCAAAGCTGAGCTTCACCTCGCTTAAAGTACGATCTTCATAACCTTTTATTATATGATGAGTTTCCAGTAGAAAATGGTACATATAGACTTCTACATCACCGTCATCTTTAATTTCCAAAGGCTTGCCTAATTTAGCCAGAACAGCTGATTTTCTGGGCAAATCTTCTGAAATCTTGTCTATTAATTTGCTATTGGCTTTAAGTTGTCTTTTTTCCTTATCAATTTCAGCGCCACCTATTGAACGTAAGGAAACTTCTAAAAATTTTGGTGGGGCGATCTCCAAGAATAACGATGAAAATGTCCAGGCAATTATTCGTCCTTCTTTATTAAAGTTTAAATCAGAATAAAATTTAACCTCCGGAACAATCAGTTTGTTGTTAGCATCAACCTTACGATACCAGTAACGCCAGCGCCTGCCTTCTATAGTTGGAACGTCCTCACTGGCATATAACCTGGATAAAGAAACAAAATCCTTGCTATATAAAATCGGTTCTTTAAATTGCAGGGTAAACTCATCGGTGGTAACAGTATTAAAGTAACGATCAAAGTCATCCATCTGTAGATAAGTCTGGTAAGCCCGTATCCAGTAGATACAACCGGAAAGCGAACCTGAGAGTATCAGCAGACAAATAACTTGCAAAACCCGCTTAATTATTTCTGTTTTCATATCATGTACTGGCTGTGCCGATTAAGCGCATGATACCGCGCCAAATCTTTTGGAGTATCCACGTCCCATTGTTCTTTAAGTTATTTATGATGAAGATTATGTTGTTTGATTCGGGCACGGGCATGTTCAAGTACCCGCACAGCTCCCCAAGGTATGTTATCAAAAAGCTTATGCTGGCAGTAAATGGCAAAATCAAGAAATAACAAAGTGAAGATTATTGATAGCCATTCAGGAGCCGCAAACCAGTTCAAAAGCCCCCAGGAATTTTTTG
>CAYVFT010000036.1:27356-30430 GCA_964450225.1 uncultured Crenothrix sp.
ATTGATAGCCATTCAGGAGCCGCAAACCAGTTCAAAAGCCCCCAGGAATTTTTTGCTGCGGCAACGGCACTTAGATAAGCAACACTGCCGACTGTTAAACGCATAACAGTCATGTTGAACACGGCGAGTCCCAAATTAACCGGCCAGCGTTGTTTGCGGCTAATCTGTTGTGTCCTTCTTGGGCTGAAATATTCCCAGCAAATCATGATGAAAAAAATGCCTAACGAGGCAATTAGTCTAACTATCGTTTCCATGTTGCCCTCTTGTGAGATTTATGACGAACCTGAAGGTAATTTCAGTCGCTCATGGGCGGATAAATCCGCTTCCATACATCACTGAATTTGAATTGAGTAAATGAGCCATGAGTATAAAGCAGAGCCAAAGTTTGCGGGTCTGTCCCAAAGAAGTAACGCAAGCGCATACTCCACATCAGCAATATGGTCTTGTAAATACCGTTGAGCTCCCACCGTCGGCCAGAGCTTATAACTTTGGCTTTCAGGCAAATGGGTGGGCTAATTTTCTTTAGCGCTTTGCAAAGGGCGATGTCTTCCATCAATTTGATTTCAGGATAATGGCCTGCCTCCTCAAATGCCGGGGACGTAGCAAAAATGACCTGATCGCCGGTTGCAATCCCCGTTAACCGGGAACGCCAGTTCATCATTTGTGCGATAACTTTTAGCATGAAATGCTTGCCACTTAGTTGAATGTCAAAACGACCCCATTGGTTGGTGTCGGTGATTTTCTGTAGAATCAGCTGTAATGCATTTTCGGGTAAACAGGTGTCAGCATGCAGGAATATCAATATATCACCCGTCGACTGCCTGGCTCCATTGTTCATTTGTTTGGCTCGACCTTTTACCGAAGCTATCACTTTATCGGCTAATGATGCAGCAAGAATCTGCGTGTTATCGATGCTGTCGCCATCAACAACAATAATCTCACATTGGTTTCGTAAAGGCTGCAATGCAGATAAGCATGCGCCAATGATTTGTTCTTCATTCAGGGTAGGGATGATAATAGAGAATTTCATTATGCCGAGGCCAAGGTTGCTGAAAGACAGCTGGGGCAGAATTTAAACAATATCGACTAATGCAGGATGAAGCAATTCAATATTGTCAATTCCACATTTTTTTTGCGGTGGTGAATAGGAACTGTAACTTGAAATAACTGAAGGTTCTAGATAACCGGTGATTTGCTCAAGATCAGATAAGCGCAGCCCTTGGCGAACAAGATAGGCAATATAGCTATGTCGAATTGCTTCAGCAGTGATTTCACCAGGATTGGGCAGGCCCGAGTCAACTGCGGAACAAAGGATAACTGCGGCAAGATCGGCAGATGACGCGAGTTTATTCGTATTCCAAACAGGGAGGTTGCATGATTGGGCAAAAAATGCATTGACTGCTCGGTTGATGGTAAGTGTCCTTGGTGCTACGCCAGTGACGGTGATGGTTGCCCGTTCCAGATCAATCTGATCGGTTTTTAAAGCGGCTGCTTCATCCAGGGTCAGTCCGCTAAGTAATAAACTGATTACTTGCTTGCCTTTCAGGTTCGACGCGGCAAGTAAAATCCTCAGCTGATGAACGGAAAGTTCCCTGTATAAAGGATTTGCTAGAACATTCGTTGGTCTTTGATCTATTGGTTGGTACGCAGCTTGTTGATAATTGAGCTTGTCAGCTGTGGCTGGGTTATACATATGAATACCGGAAAGTGTGATAGGCGACAGTTGCTCCTGTTTTCGGGTTAAATAGTCGAAAATCCAAACCGTAAATAGACCTAACAATAAAGAGCTTGCCAGTGCGATAAGCGCATCACGACTATAATCCGGGCTTATTGGATCTGTTGACGGGTACGCCCGGCTTATAACTGTGACCTGGGGGTATTTTTCTTTGTGACTGGTTTGGACTTGTACTAATCGTTTTTGCGTTTCACGGTAGAGTTTTTCCAAGCCTTCTAAGTCCGTTTTTAACGCTTCGTGTTCGGTAAATTTTGAGGTAAATGCTGCAGCTTGTTTTTTATTTTCAGTCAGTTGGGCACGAATCTCTTTTACGGTTTGTTGAGCGGCAACATAATTATTTTCTGCTTCAGTCAGGACAATTTTTTTACCGTAGTCACGCTTGTTATTGATTTCGGCTTCAAGTTTTTTGATTTGTTCCGGAATAATTTTTAATGCGGGTTGTTTAGCCAGGTAGTCCCGGGTAAATCTTTTATCAAACTCGGCCAGTTTTTCCTTTAGCTCCTGCAAACGTATTTCAAGATCTTGCAGACTGCCTTGTTCTTGTTCAGGGACTAAGGCCTGGCCACGGGAAATAGCTAATTTAACAGCACCAAGATATGCTTTAGCCTTAACTTCATCCTCACTGGCTTTGTTAAGAGAGTCATTTAAGCCATTAAGCCGGGCCAAGGGCTCATTTTCATCCCGCCTGGCTGAAGAAATATCATTGATTTTTCTGAAGTTTTCCAGTTCATTTCGTTTGGAATTAATTTTTTCAGCCAGACCTTTCAGTTCATCTTCAATAATACGCGTCGTATTACTCGTTAATTTTTTAATGTCTTCAGTCCTTGCATCCAGGTAGACATCAACCCAGGTGTTTACGAGCAGCGGCAAAAATTCAGGGTCAGCGCCTTCTGCGCGTATTTCAACGAGATTTGTCTTGGCAACAGGTTCTACATTCAGAAAATTCTGAATATCTGCTGGCGTAAGTCCAAGCAAGGCATCGGAAGTGGTTGATGCTTTAAGTCGTGCTAACGTTTTGGCAACAAGTTCGTGGCCAAGTAAAATTTGTTTTTGAATGGCAACATGTTGAATGTCAGCGAAGTTACTCTCCGGGTCTATTGCAGTCATTGACGAAGTTAACAATGTTGCGCTGGTCCGGTAAATAGCAGGTCGGCTATAATCGTATGTCATGCTGATGACTGCGCTAGCTATAAAGACAATGACAAAAATGATAAACCTATGTGACCGAAACCAGGGCCTTTTAAACAAATCAGGCTGTAAATTGAAACTGTTATTGGGATAAATTTCGATTTGAGGTGAATATTTTTTCATTGCTTCACTCAAGTTATATATTCAAGAA
>CAYVFT010000037.1:0-7649 GCA_964450225.1 uncultured Crenothrix sp.
AGCAATCCCCCAAAACACTTGATTGTTCATGTTATTTAATTTTCATTCCTAAATTGCGAACAGGATGCTATTTTTGATGAAACCGGAAAATACCTGCGTTGCTCCATGCACGGCTTTATCTTTGATCCCAAAACGGGAGAATGCCAAAGTCCGGTTTGTTATGGACAACGCTTGCAGGCACTACGCCTGGAAGAAATTGACGGCGCCCTTTATTTTGCCGAAAAGCACCTGACCCTCATCGATTAAATGGTGATAGCAATGATTGAAGAATTAGCGAAAGTGGTAAAAATAGAAAACCATCAGGTGTGGGTCGAGAGTGGACAGAATAATGCCTGCGGCGGATGCCTGCAAAAAGCATCGTGTACAACCAACGCACTCGGCAACGTTCTAAAGAAGAAGTCAGTACCGGTCGATAGCAACATCCAATTAAAAACCGGCGATGAAGTCATGGTCGCTATTGATGAAAGCCTGTTGCTGCGCGCTTCTTTACTTTTATATCTGTTGCCGTTGATAGCTCTGTTTACAGGCGCCGGTATTGCCGACTGGCTACTTGCGGATAACATCCTGTACGTTGATTTGTGGATTGCCGGCAGCGCCTTCCTGAGTTTTTTATTCTCACTATGGTTAATCAACAAGGCGCAAAGTTTATTGATACTAAACTACTACGCCCGGCCTGTCGTAGTAAGGAAGATTTAACCCAGCGTGCCAATATGAATGTTTGGGCTATTAACAAAGACATTCCGCTTAAGCTCTTGTTATTGGAACTGGTGCATCGTTACGGTGAAAATATCCTTGCATTGAATAATCAGGAACAGCATTTTCAAGCCATAGAACTCTGTACGCTTAATGATCGTACCCTTTCAGCTTACATCTACACCTTTGGACAAAGTACGGGACACTACGGTATAGACCTGATATACCCCATTTCCACGCATAATATTGTTGGTGAAAATGAAAACCTGACTCTGGATCAAATCATAGAAATACTTTCTATTCATCTTTTTTCTTAAACCCTGCGCATTATGATTCCCGAACAACAAACCGAATGTCGCTATTTTGTCAGTTATAGCGGCATCAAACTACCTCTAAAGCTGGTCAACGAAATCACCGAAACCAGTTTATATAGTGCCTTAAAGAAAACTCGATTTTTTCATGGCCTTTCCGCCGGATTGGTCAAAATTACCGCATATTATTTGCAGAGGGTGGTTCGTTTTCTGGTCTGGCATGACAAAAAGTAGCAAATTCCTCATTCCGGACGAATTTTGGACGCGGCTTTTCTGCGCTTCGGGCTTTTTTCCACCATCAGGCGTGTCTTTAGGCCGCTTTTTAACACAAGAGCTCACTTAATCGTATTTGATACGGACTGAATGATTGTGACTAATTGATTGGGAAAAATGCCGAACCAGATCAGCAGTAGACTTAAAGCGGAGAGCATTGCCGTGGAAATCCATTTATTGGAAGATTGCCCGGATTCAGGCACCGCTGCTTCGATGTTCATCGACATAACGATGATAATTCTCAAGTAGTAATAAAGCCCCAAACCGCTCCCGACGATAATAGCTGCCAGCAATCCCCACAATCGAGCATCGGCACCACTTGTGAAAATATAGAATTTACCGATGAATCCGACGGTGAGGGGGATACCTGCCAGCGAGAGCAACATCAGGGTAAAAGCACCTGCCAGCCACGGCCGCCGCCAAAACAATCCGCGATAAAAAGAGATGTCACCAGCTTCTGTTTGCGGTGTTGAAAGTACCGAAACGACTCCGAAAGCGCCGAGCGTGGTAATGAAATAAGCAACCAGATAAAAAGTAACCGATTCTGCAACCAGTGCTGAAGCAATGCTGCCACCCGCGATAAATGCAACCAACAGGTAGCCCATATGGGCGATGGAGGAATATGCCAGCAGTCGTTTGACATTGGTTTGCAGCAAAGCCAGCAGATTGCCACCCAGTATGGACAGTATGGCAATGACGGTGAAGACGGTCAGTAATGGTGTGTTAGCGAAACTGCCGGTGCAGATGAAAAATCGCAGCAGGAGGACAAAAACAGCACCTTTTGAAACGGTGGCGATAAATGCTGTAATCGGCGCGGGTGCGCCCTGATAGACATCCGGCGTCCATAAATGGAACGGAACAAGGGAAAGTTTGAAACCGAGCCCTGCGACGATAAGAATAACGCCGCTAAAAATCATGGCGTTCATGGCCGGTTGCCTGGCGATAAAGTGGCCAACGCCGCTGAAGGTGAGTTCTCCGCTTTGCGCGTAGATCAATGCCATGCCCATGGACAGGAAAGCGGAAGATACACCGGACAAGATCAGATATTTGATCGCTGCTTCCAGAGGCCGTGTTTGATTGAGTGGATAGCTGATCAGCGCAAAGAGGGAGATACTGAGTATTTCAAGACCCAAAAAAAAGGCCGCGAAATGATGGCTGGCGACCAGCACGGAAGCGCCCAGCAGCGCAGTCAACAAGAGTAATAGAAGCTCTTCATTTTCTCCCCCAAGATTTTTGAAATAGTCATAGCAAAACCCCAGCACAGCAAGACCTGTCGACAGCAATAATGCTGTAAAGAACAATACGTAAGCATCTACCTGGATCAGTAAAGTCGCCTGAATAGGGCTTTCTTTCCAGGCGATGATCAATGCCAACAGAGATATCAGGATGCTAACCGCTGCAATGCTGCTAGCGAGAACGAAATTTCGTCTGATGGCAGTGGTGAGCATTACCACTACTGTAGCGGTGGCCAAGGTGATAATGGGTGCAAGGGCGGCAAGCTGGTTACTATTCATCAGTGTTCCATCGCAACAAAATCTTGCATTGTTTGCTCCGGTGCGGGAGCGGAAATGTCCAATATTGTTTGGGGACAAAGACCAAGCCATAAAGTGGCGAGCACAAGCAATGCCAGTGAGACCAGTTCACGGCGATTGAAATCGGATAAAGGAGACTGATTTTGCCGCGGGCCATGAAAGGCTTTTTGTATGATGACCAGAGAATATACCGGAGCCAGGATAAGAACCAGGGCAGTCACGGAGGTCAATAAAACATTAACCTTAAATGCCCCCAGTAACACCAGAAATTCGCCGATGAAATTGCCCAATCCGGGAAGCCCCAACGACGCCATTGCAAAGAACAATGCAAAAGCTGACAGGCGAGGTAATGCGGACCAGAGCCCTCCCATACGTCCCATTTCACGGGTATGCAGGCGTTCTTGCAGAGCACCGGCAAGCATAAATAACGCCGAGGCACTAATGCCATGAGCCAGCATGGTGATGACCGCACCCTGAAAGGCGAAGGTGTTCCAGGAAAATATCCCCAGCAGAATAAAGCCCATGTGGCTGACACTCGTATAGGCGATCAGCCGTTTCAGATCAGTCTGTGCGTAAGCCATCATCGCGGCATAAAGTACGCTCACGGCTCCCAGCGCCATGGCGACCGGGGCAAACTGATGCGCTGCTTCGGGAAATAAAGGGATGACGAAGCGCAGCAAGCCGTAAGCGCCGGTCTTGAGCATGATGCCGGCCAGGATAACGCTGCCTCCGGTTGGCGCCTGCGTGTGTGCATCCGGTAGCCAGGTATGAAAGGGCACCGAAGGCAGCTTGACGGTAAAGGCAATAAAAAAACCCAGCATCAGCCAAATGGCTACATCAGGGGCGATATTGGTATTGAGCAATTTGAAATAGTCGAATGTATATGCACCGGTGTGGCTATGGCTAATGATCACCAGAACCACTATCGCCAGCAGCAGTAACAGACTGCTCACTTGCGTAAAAATGACGAATTTTATGGCCGCATAAGTCCGGTTTTCATGACCCCAGATGCTGATCAGAAAATACATCGGGATTATCATCAGTTCCCAGAAAAAAAAGAACAGGAACAGGTCGACCGCCAAAAATACGCCAACAGTACCGGCCAGACATGTCAACAGATTAAAGAAAAAGAAACCCTGCCGGTTTTTGATTTCTGTCCAGGAACTACTCACCGCCATGAAGCCGAGCAGGACCGTCAGAGCAATCAAGAGCAGGCTGACGCCATCCATAGCCAGGTGAAAACCGATTCCGAAGCGAGGAATCCAGGGCAGGTAAAAGTCGGCAAGCCAGCTGGGTGACATGCCCGTAGACAAGATGACGATGCGTTTTGTCTGGGTAAATTGCCCGGCTAGGAGCACTGCTTCAATGGCGAGAGTGATAATCGCCACCCAGCGTGGAGCGTCCGGATTACTGCGTTCTGAAAACCAGGCGGAAAAGCCACCCAGACATAAAACAGCAATCAATGCAGGCAGCATCATGACAGCAATCCTATGGCAATAATGACCACTGTGCCCAAGACAAAGGATGAAGCATACCAGCGGACACGTCCGGTTTGGGATGCGCTGACTATACGATGAAATTTTTGGCTGAGCCAGACAATTCCAAGGTATAGACGATCTACCGCATCGTTTTTATTAAGTTCGGTGATGGCTTTAAAAGGACGCACCAGCAAGCTGTCATAAAGTGCATCCATACCCCAACCGCTCAGAAAGAACTGCCTCAATGGCTTTACTAAGCTGAATTTTGCGAGACCTTGTGCAGAGAAAGTGCCGCTAAGATAGAACAGCACGGCAATCAAAAGACCAAGAAATGGTGCCGCAATGGTGATGACCAAAACAAATGTGGGGTCATCTTCCGGGTTAAATAAAACTGGAAATACAGTATTCAGAGGAATCTGTAACATCCCGCCAAACAACGCCAAAATAGCTAACAAGACTAACGGCAAAATCATGCTCCAGCCGAGCCTCTTTTCAACGGTCCGGGATTGGGTACCGAAAAATACGACAAATACCAGCCGGAAGCTATAAATACCCGTTATCAGTGCGCCCAGGCAACCAGCAGCCCAAAGAATGGGAGAAGCTTCGAAGGCTGCCAGCAAAATCTCGTGTTTGCTATAAAAGCCAGAAGTAAAAGGCAGAGCGGCTAACGCTGCGCTGCCAATCATAAAACTCCAGAAAGTGAGAGGCATGGCTTTACGCAGTCCACCCATCTTAAAAATATTGTGCTCGTGGTGAAAACAAAAAATGATCGCGCCGGCAGCAAGAAACAATAGCGCTTTGAAGAAGGCATGGGTCAGCAGGTGAAAAATCGCCGCCGACCAGGCGCCGACACCCAAAGCAAGAAACATGTAACCAATTTGGCTGATCGTTGAATAGGCGAGTATGCGTTTGATGTCGGTTTGGGCGAGAGCGGAGCAACCTGCCATCAATAATGTGACTGCCCCGATTGCTGCTACTGCGAATTGAAGGGGCGGTGCCAACAGGAATATGCCGTAGGTGCGTGCAATCAGGTAAACCCCCGCAGTAACCATCGTGGCGGCATGAATCAGGGCACTGACCGGCGTAGGCCCCGCCATGGCGTCGGGAAGCCAGGTCTGCAAAGGTAATTGCGCGGATTTTCCCACTGCGCCGCCCAGCAGCAACGCTGCCGAAACCATGGGGAACAGGGTGCCGGCAGGCCATTGGTTCGCAGCCCGGAGCATCAGGGACTGAATATCTAACGTATGCAATTGTGTGAACAGCAAGAATAAACCCAGCGCCATGGCTGTATCGCCAATGCGGGTCATTACAAACGCTTTACGCGCAGCATAGCCATTGTCCGGATTATCATACCAGAAGCCGATTAACAGATAGCTGCCGAGTCCGACACCTTCCCAACCCAGGTAAAGCAGCACCAGATTGTCCGCGAGCACCAGCACCAGCATGGCCGATACAAACAGATTCATATAGGCGAAAAAACGTGCATAACCGGGATCGAATTCCATGAAGCCGGCAGAATAGACATGGATCAGAAATCCGACGCCGGTCACGACAAACAGCATCGTCATTGATAAAGCGTCGAGATAGAAGCCCAAGGGTACCGATAGATTGTCAATCGTCATCCATGATCCCAGTATCAGTCGATAGGGTTCCAGGATTCCATTCAGGAATTCGAAGCCGATCAAGGATACCAGTAATGCCGAAATCCCCACACTGCCGACACCTATCCAGGGAGCGAGCGGTTTGGAAAATCGTTCATTGGTTAAAACCAGGATCAAAAATCCAAGAAATGGAAACAGCGGTACCCACCCTAGCAGTTCTAACACTTACGCCTCCTATCCTTGCATTTCATTCACTGAATCGGCATCCAGTGAATGTAAATGGCGGAAAATTTGCAGCGCAAGTCCCAGGCCAACACCCACTTCCGCTGCCGCGAGGGTCAGTATCAGCAGAAACATGATTTGTCCATCCACTTGCCCCCAGCGGGATCCGGCCACAATAAAAGCCAGGCCGCTTGCATTGAGCATGACTTCCAGGGACATCAGAATCATGATCAGATTACATCGAACCATTACCCCGATTAAGCCGAGAACAAACAACACGGCAGACAGCAACAGCCCAAGTTCCATTGGAATCCCGTTCATGAATTTCCTCCCGGTTTTGTCGTCTTGAGCACTGGCTTTCCCAGATGATAAGCGCCGACTAACCCTGCCAGCAACAACATCGAGGCCAGTTCCACTGCCAGCAAATAAGGTCCGTATAATGCCATACCCACCTGCTTGGAATTCACTACCTGGCCGGTTTCGGCATTGCCGCCAAGCACAACGATCACCAGCATTTCGATGAACAGAATCGATGCGAGCACTGACGGCCCGATCCAGATTCCCGGTTGTAGCCAGGCACGTTCCTGCTCAATGGTTTTTTGTCCCTGATTGAGCATCATGATGACGAAAACAAACAGAACCATAATGGCTCCGGCGTAAATAATCACTTCCAGTACGGCGGCAAAGTGCGCTCCCAACAAAAAGAATATAACGCCAACGGCCAGCAAGGATAGTATCAGATACAGCAAGCCATGTACTGCATTGAGCCGGGTGATCATCATCACCGTAGCGAAAATGGCGACGGCAGAAGTGATAGTAAACAAAATCAACGCCATAATGCTCTCTCCATCAGGGTAACAAGGTTTTTACATCGACCGGTGGATGTTCGTTTTCAGCCTGGCCCTTGGCTTTACCTCCGATCGTCATGCCGGCGACACGATAAAAGTTGTAATCGTGATACTTTCCGGTCCCATCGATTAATAGATGCTGCTTTTCGTAAACCATGTTCTGCCGGTCATATTCACACATCTCGAAATCCGGCGTCAGTTGAATCGCATTCGTGGGACAGGCTTCTTCACAAAATCCACACATAATGCAGCGAGAAAAATTGATACGGAAGAATTCGGGATACCAGCGTCCGCTCTCATCTTCAGCTTTTTGCAAAGCAATACAGTCTACGGGACAGGCTACGGCGCAAAGATTACAGGCAACACAACGTTCTTCACCGTCCGGATCGCGAGTCAAAATGATGCGTCCCCGATAACGTGGAAAAAGCTCCCTTTTTTGCTCCGGGTATTCCACTGTATCCGGCTTGACGAACGTATGCTTTAGGACTTCCCACAATGATCGCAGTTGACTTAGCATCGCTTTTTCCTGTTCCGAGTCATTAACCGTGCAATGACAAAACTACTGCACCGGTAACCAGCAGGTTCAATAGCCCTGCCGGCAATAGTACTTTCCAGCCGAAAGTCATCAGCTGATCATAGCGGGGCCGAGGCAGCGCGCCCCTCAATAGAATAAAGAACATGATGCCGACAG
>CAYVFT010000037.1:7749-28878 GCA_964450225.1 uncultured Crenothrix sp.
TAGCGGGGCCGAGGCAGCGCGCCCCTCAATAGAATAAAGAACATGATGCCGACAGTGGTTTTCAGACAAAACCATACCAGCGGCGGCAACCACGGGCCCAGCCAGCCGCCGAAAAACAGGGTCACGATGATTGCCGAACTGAGCGTAATGGCGAGATACTCGCCGACGAAAAACATGCCGAATTTCATGCCCGAATACTCGGTATGGAACCCGCCTACCAGCTCTTGTTCGGCTTCAGGCAGATCAAGCGGAGCTCGGCGGCTCTCGGCGATGACAGCAATGAGGAAGATGACAAAGCCGAAAAACTGGGGAATGATGAACCAGCCGTCACGCTGGGCTTCGACGATCTCTCTTAAATTAAAAGTACCGGACAGCATCACCACACCCATGATCGAAATACCCATGAACACTTCATAACTGACGGTCTGCGCTGCTGCACGGAGCCCCCCAAGCAGCGAGTATTTATTATTGGAAGCATATCCTGCCAGCACGATACTGTAGACGGATAGGGAGGACAGCGCCAGAAAGTAAAGCAGTCCAAAATTGAAATCGATGATGCCGACGCCCGGAGCAAAAGGGATGACTGCGAAACCGGTTAGCATGGTAATGAACACGATGGTAGGCGCCAGTACAAATACGAGTTTGTCGGAAAAGGGTGGTATCCAGTCCTCCTTGAAGAACATTTTGATCATGTCCGCCACCACCTGCATTAAACCGAATGGTCCGACCCGATTGGGCCCGAGACGGTCCTGCCAGACTGCCAATAGGCGGCGCTCCACCCAGATCAGCATAGCCGCTACGATAATCACCGATACAAGAATGCCGATAATGTCAGCTGCATCGCCCAGGCCTGCATTCATAACTGACCCTCCTGAATTACTTTCTTTAAAGTTACCTGAGCCAAGGATTTCATGGACTGGAACTCAGGCCTTCCAGTCGTTATTCCAAGTAGACCGCGAGGCAATGTAAGCTCGATCTGCACAGGAGCGTTCAAAATAGTGGCTCCTGCTAGATCGCTGATTTCTACTTCATCGCCGGTGTCGACTCCCAATTTTTCAGCATCCAGCGTACTCAGTAATGCACAGCAAGGGAACAGCCGCTCCGCTATCGATGGTGAATGAAGACTTAATTCATCGCTGCCAAATATGTGCGGCAACTGCATGATCCGCCATAGACCTTGTTCCGGCTTGAACGCAGGTGGAACGTCACTGAACCAAGGCAAAACCCCCGATGCTTCAATCAACCGCACTCCGGCGTCTCCGTCACGTAGATGGCCGCCTGTTTCTTCCTGGAATTTATTGATCGCCTGATTGGAGTTCCATCCCGGGGCCCAAATCACCGGCAATAAAGCCGGCGGGACTTGCGCTGAATCGCCTTCCATCGAAAAAGCAAACGGCGTTTCCAAATCGTGAGGTTGTCCGGGTTCGCTAACCTTGATGTTGGCGTGCATGGCGGTTCGCCCGCTGTAACGGTGGGGCTGCCTTGGAATCTTGCTGCCCTTGACGGTGTAGTCTGCGCCCGGCGCTGCCTGGATTATAGCGGCAAGATCGGAAAATGTACTTGCGCATGCCGCCGTAAGGGCATCGTGATGCCGCCATTGAGAATTTTCCATGACACTCGTCAACCACTGCCAGCTGCCGCGTACTGGTTCTGTTGGGGGGTAAACCGGGAAATAACGCTGGGCTCGCCCTTCATTACTGACTAAGGTGCCTTCGGATTCGGCGAAAGTTGCAGCGGGCAGTAATAATTCCGCTTTTTCAGTTGTATTATTTTCCAGACTATCGATTACCACGACATGAGCGGCTGTTTGCAAAAACATATCAACGTTTTGACGTGAAGCGCGTCGGTAGAGATCGTTCTCAAGAATAATCACGCTATCGGCCAAACCGTTGCCGATCCGTTCGAAAGCCTGTTGCAAGCGTTTTTCGCCCATTATTGCCAAGCCAAGGCTGTTGCATTCAGGGATGGTGAACGTCAGCTGTTTGTCTGTAGACGGCAGCGCCTTGGCGACGTTGTAGGCCGCCTGAATGACGGCGAGGCTGGAACAACTGGTTCCCGATACGATTAACGGGCGTTTCGCCTGTTTCAGGCTGTCGGCAATGGCTGATGCCAGTAATTGTTCGGTATCGCTCAAAGCGGCGGGGACGGGAGCCGACTCATCTAGACAGTGAGCGATGGCAAAGCCCAGACGGGCAATGTCTTCCGGGCAACCTCGATAAGTGTTAGTGGCCACATCATCCAGGCGAGTGGCGCAAATGCTGGCAATAAACACTGGACTTAAGGCTTGCTTCTCCAATGCCCTCACCGCGGCATCCTGCCAGCGCAATATATGCATGGTGCGAGCAAGCTCAAAGGATGCATTGCGCGCCGCCTGTCGCAACGAAAGCGCCAGCCTGGGGGCGCTGTGGGTCACGTCTTCGCCGAGAATCAACACTGCATCGGCCTGCTCAGCTTCCCGCAGCGACGGGGAATGGATGCAGCCGTGACGCATCAGTTCGATAATGGTGTTAAGCAGGGTATGTTCCGTATCTTCCAAACCGAGGAAGAAGTTTTCTTCGCCAACCAGCGCGCGCAATGCAAAATTGGCCTCCAGGGAGGCGCGTGGCGAACCGATGCCTATTGCTGGATTGGCGGCTTTCAGCAGCTTACGGAAATGACTTTCTGCCGCATCGGCACTGATGTCAGATAGGCCGTTGAGCCGTGGTTTCCGGATGCGTTTGGAGCTATTGACGAAACCGTAACCGAAGCGTCCTCTGTCGCAGAGAAAATAGCCATTGACCTCACCGTTATAACGGTTGATAACGCGCCTGAGTTCTCCGTAGCGTTCGCCGGGAGCGATGTTGCAGCCCAGGCCGCAATGGACACAAACCGATGGCGCGGTCTGCAAATCCCACTTCCGTGCATAATGGGCGCTGAAGGTTTTGTCGGTGAAGACGCCGGTGGGGCAGACTTCAACCAGATTGCCACTGAATTCACTTTCCAGCGCGCCGTCCTCAAAACGGCCGAAATAGACGTTGTTATGGATACCTAAAGCCTGCAGATCGTGGCCGCCAGCATAGTCATTATAAAAACGAACGCACCGGTAGCAGGCGATACAGCGGTTCATTTCATGATTGATAAAAGGGCCGAGATGCTGGTTATTATGGGTTCGTTTCAGGCCCCGATAACGACGAAAGGTATGGCCGGTCATGACGGTCATGTCCTGCAAATGACATTCGCCGCCTTCTTCACATACTGGACAGTCGTGGGGGTGATTGGTCATCAGCAGTTCGATATTACTCTTACGAAATTGCCGCGCCTGTTCGGTGGCGATAGAAATGCGCATGGCCTCCGCTACCGGCGTCATGCAGGCCATGACCAATCGCCCGTGCTGGTCTTCGGTATCCTTGTACTGGATAACCGCGCATTGTCGGCAGGCGCCCGCCGACCCCAGCGCAGGATGCCAGCAAAAATAGGGCAGATCCAGACCCAGAGACAGGCAGGCGGATAGCAGATTGTTGCCATCCTGAACTTCATAAGGGTGACCGTCAATTTCGATGCGGGCCATTACACGGGCTCCCTGATGGCATTATTGGCTGTGATGTAACGTTCAAAATCCGCGCGGAAATATTTGAGCGCGCTTTGCAGCGGTTCCATGGCTCCAGGGGCCAAGGCGCAAAAAGTGTTTCCGGGCCCCAGCATCCGGGTTAGTCCTGCCAGGGTATCAAGATCTACCATGCGGCCTTTTCCGGCGATGATGTCTTTCAGCAGGGTTACCGTCCAGGGCAGACCATCCCGGCATGGCGTACACCATCCACAAGATTCCTGGGCAAAAAACTGTTCCAGATTCAGCACCATTTGTACCGGACAAGTAAGGTCATCGAGAACAATCAGGGTTCCTGTTCCCATACGGCTGCCTGCTTTGGCTACGGCTTCATAATCCATGACCACATCCAGATGCTCGGGCAGCAAAAAGTCGGTTGATGCGCCGCCGGGCAAAAAGCCGCGCAACTTGTAACCGTCCCGCATGCCGCCGGCATGTTGCTCGATTATTTCCCGGATGGGCGTACCCATCGGCAGTTCCCACAAACCGGGATGCTTGACTCGCCCGCTGGCTCCGAACAGCTTGGTGCCCTGGTCGGCGGCTAGTCCCAAGCCCTGATACCAGTCGACGCCATAATGCAAAATATGCGGTACGTTACACAAGGTTTCGACGTTATTGACCACTGTCGGCTTGCCCCAAAGCCCGCTGACCAGTGGAAAAGGCGGTTTGGCACGCGGGGTGGCCCGCTTTCCTTCCAGTGCATTGAGCAAGGCAGTTTCCTCGCCGCAGATATAACGTCCGGCACTGGTATGCAAATAAATTTTCAGGTTGAAATCCGAATTTAAAATATGTTCGCCCAGATAGCCTTCGGTTCGGGCTTCCTGCAAAGCATTTGCGACCCTTGTTGCGGCCAGGTAATATTCCCCGCGCATAAATATGTAGGCAATATTGGCTTGAATGGCATAGGCCGCAATAATCATGCCCTCGATTAGCTGATGCGGATCTTGCTCCAGCAGCAAACGGTCCTTGAATGCCCCCGGTTCCATTTCATCGGCATTGGCCACCAAATACCGCGTTTGGGATAGATCATCCATGGGAACCAGACTCCATTTAAGTCCAGTGCTAAATCCTGCGCCGCCCCGACCCCGCAACCCGGCATCCTTGACCCATTGCTGCACGGCTTTCGGCGATAACTCTGCAAGTGCCCTGCGCAGGCCCTGATAGCCGCCGGTACTCTCGTAATCGGCAAGCGTAGCAAAGGCGCGATCCGGGCGGATGTTTTTAGTCAGCGGTTTATCCATTTTTTCCATAGCGCGTTACCTTCCGAGAATCTCGTTAACGGCATCTTCTGTAATGTCGAGTCTCAATTCATCGCCAACCATAACGACCGGTGCATGATCACAGGCTCCCAGGCACACGATCGGCAATATGGTGTATTCGCCGTCCGCGGACATTTCACCCAACTCGACGTTCAAATGCCGGCACAAGCGTTCCTGCACCTGATCGCTACCCAGCATCCAGCATGTAACGCTGTTGCAATAATGAATGATGGTTTTACCGACCGGCTGACGGTAAATCAGGTTATCGAAAGTTGCCACCGCTTCCAGGCGCGCCGGCGATAGGTCCAATAGCTCGGCTAAGGCAACGAGGCATTCGTCGGAAACCCAGCGCCGGTGTTTCTGAATGATTTTCAGCGCCTCGGTAGAAACGGCCATTTTGTCTTCATATTCACTTATCTCGGCATTAATCTCCTCGATTTCGGCGAGACTTAAACCTTCGAATATTGGTTTTTCAGCTTGTTCGTTCATTTCAGCGGTCCACGTCAGCCATGACAAAATCGATACTGGCCAATATCGCAACCAGGTCAGCGACCATCATTCCCCGGCTCATCAGTGGAATCATCTGCAAATGCGGGAAGGAGGGTGTACGAATACGGGTACGATACGATTGGGTGCCGCCATCGCTGGTCAAATAATAAGCATTCAAACCTTTAGTGGCCTCAACGGTTACACAGGATTCGCCTGCAGGAATCACCGGCCCCCAGCTTACATTGAGAAAATGCTGGATCAGGGTTTCTATATCATGCCGTGTTCGTTCTTTGGGCGGCGGCGTGGTCAAAGGATGATAGGCCTTGTAAGGTCCTTCGGGCATATGATCCAGGCATTGTTTGATGATGCGAAGGCTCTGGCGCATCTCCTCAACACGCACGGTACAACGGTCGTAGCAGTCGCCGCGATTGCCGGTAGGTATTTCAAATTCGTAATTTTCGTAGCCCGAGTAAGGCCGCGCTTTGCGGTAATCCCATGCAAACCCGGTGGCCCTAAGACCGGCGCCGGTCACGCTCCAATCGATGGCTTCTGAAGTAGTATATGCACCAATGCCCCGAGTGCGGCGCTTAAGGGTGCCGTTTTGCAGAACCAGCTTGTCATATTGGTCCAGACGTGCAGGTAAATAATCAATAAACTCACGTATGCGTTTATCCCAACCCCGGGGCAAATCCATGGCGACTCCGCCGATCCGGAAGTAACTGGAATGCATGCGCGCACCGCTGATCGATTCCAGAATATCGAATACCTTTTCGCGATCGATAAACATATAAAAGATCGGCGACATCTGACCTACGTCCTGGGCGTAGGTGCCATAAAACAACAGATGGCTGGCAAGACGATAGAGTTCACTGATCATTACACGGATGACTTGCGCCCGCTCCGGGACTTCGATTCCGGCCAGTTGCTCAACGGCAAGTACATAAGGCAGATTATTCATGGAGCCACCCAAATAATCGACCCGGTCAGTGTAAGGAATATAAGTATGCCAGGACTGCCGTTCGCCCATCTTTTCAGCACCGCGATGGTGATAACCGATGTCGGGCAGCGCATCGATAATCTCCTCTCCATCCAGCTGCAAGGCGATACGGAACGCACCATGGACACTGGGATGATTGGGCCCCATATTCAGGAACATGAAATCACTGTCTTCGCTGTGCCTTCGCATGCCCCAGTCCTCCGGCACGAAACGCAAGGCGTCCTGTTCAATTTCCTGACGCTCATCGGGAAGACTGAAGGGTTCCATCTCAGTAGCACGCGCATAATGATCCTTGCGCAAGGGATGCCCTTGCCAGGTTGGCGGCATGATAATGCGCCTGAGATGCGGGTGACCTTCAAAGACGATGCCGAACATATCCCACACTTCACGCTCGTACCAATTGGCCGAGGGCCAAATATCGGTGATCGTCGGCAGAGACAAATCGGTTTCGCTCAAGGCAAGCTTGAGCCGGATATCCTCATTGCGTTCGAATGAGAGTAATTGATAGACGATAGTAAATTCGCTATCCGGGAGGCCGTGACGATAAATGCGCTGACGCTCGTCGATGGCGGTAAGATCGAACAGCAAAACAAAGGTCTGTAATTTTAAATAGCGGAGGATGTTACGCAGGCTTTGGCGGGGAATCCAAAGAGTTGTGATGCCATCCATGGTAGACTGAACGGTAAAATCATTTATACCGATACCATCAGCTAGTCCCCGCACAATATCGGGAGCACGTGAAGGATACTCGATTTTGTCTGCGTTAGCGTCCATAGATAATTCTCCCCGATTTATCTCAAATTATCCTGGTCGAGCTATATCTCGTCAGGACTCCTCAATTGCTGTGTGCGCATCCTTTCTTCGGTCAGTAAATCGCGGTAACTGGATTGGCTGATCGGTTTGACGACAGTTTGATCTCCCGCGACCCAGCTTAACGGGCGTCTTTCCTTACCTATCGCATCCTGCAACAGCATTAAACCCTGAAGAAGCGCCTCAGGACGGGGAGGGCAGCCCGGCACATAAACATCCACCGGTAAAAACTTGTCCACGCCCTGCACAACGCTGTAAATGTCATACATGCCGCCCGAGTTGGCGCAGGAACCCATGGATATGACCCAGCGTGGTTCCAGCAGCTGGTCATAGAGACGTTTGACCACCGGCGCCATTTTGCGGAATACGGTGCCTGAAATAATGATCAAGTCCGCCTGGCGTGGCGATCCGCGTATGACTTCGGAACCGAAACGGGCAATGTCATGACGGCTGGTGAACGCAGTCGCCATTTCCACGTAGCAGCAAGAAAGACCGAAGTTAAAAGGCCAGACTGAATTGGACTGTCCCCAAGCCACCATATCTTCAAGCCTGGCGAACAGGAAATTACGACGCAGCGCCTCTTCATAGGACTGTTGTCCCGGTTTTGGAGCGGAATCATTCTCTGCTCGGGTCAAAGTCCAATGCATATATTCCTCCAATTATTTGTTGTCGGAAGTGCCGATACGCTGCCTGTGGGTGCGCCAATCCAGAGCGCCTATAGCGCCAAGGTATATCAGTGCAGCGATCAGGACACTGATGAAGATCAGGGCTTCGACAAAACCGGACCAGCCGGATTCTTGTAGTGCCACTGACCAGGCAAACAGAAAGACGCTTTCCATGTCGAAAATAACAAAAAAAATGGCGAGCAGGTAGAAATGTACAGAAAAGCGAATATGGATGTCACCGGTAGCAACGATGCCAGATTCAAAGGGTTCATCGGCAGCCTTAGCGTGGTGTCTTTGCCCCAGGAAGTAGGCACCTCCGAGCATAATTCCAGTGATAGCAACTACGGCTCCGAAATAGATTATCAGTGGCAGCAAATTAGCGGCAAGAATGGCTTCAGTGTTCATCTTAAGGACCTTTGCTCTCTAATAACCTAAAACAGAATTGAAATAAGGCTCTGTTTCCACGGCCCGGAAACTTTAACCAATATTGGCACAGAATGAATAGACGTGGCAAGTATTAGCAATGACTAAAACGATCTGGTTCATATAGTGCATAAACTATACAGATTTGACTTAAACCAGATACCGGCTCCAGCTTCCATAATGGCTTTCGATCTTGCCGCGGGGGATGCTCAAAAGAATCAGTAGCACACCTGCCATAACCCCCGCCCAGTCAGCGCCAAGAGTTCCGCCGTCGAGCATCCAGGGGGCTGCCATCAGAGGAATGGCAAGCAGCATATTGACAAAACGCGCCGGACGCGCGGATTCCGCTAATGCCGTAATAGAAATCGTAATGACCAGGGCGCCGATCAAATGATCGCTGTTCGCTTGCGCACCTTGAGTGGCGAAAATCAGCCGGGTGCACATTAACCAAACCCCTATGGCCGTACTACAAACCAATGACCAGGGTAAATTGACACCACCTCCGAGCATGTCCTTGATGATGGCCCAAAGCGATCCGGAAAAATCCTCGTCCTCCATTTTACGGCCGCCTTCCATGGTGTCGCCGCGCAAGAATGCCAGGATAACAGACTTGCCTTTGCGTCGGCGTTCCGCCAGAAATTGGCCGGTGGCAATCAGTTCATCGACAGAATAAGGAATCTGGATAAGCATTGCGATAGCAGCAATCAGACAGAGCGTACACCAGGTTCCGATCAGAATGGGCTGAATGATAATGAAGAAGATGCTGACGGCTCCCAAGGGCACGATCATCACGCCGAACAGGATTACCAGCCATGGCATCGTGCGCCAGCGAGCGCGGCCGCCCATGATACCGGTGAGTATCTCCAGCGCATAGGTCACGGCGCCAAGGCCAGCATCAGGAACGGGCCATGCTTTTGATACTTCGGAGGTGATGATCGTTTCGGTGCCAACGCCGAAATAGGGATCCCAGGCATTCGGAATATGGCCTAGTTGATACGCGGCGAGATAGCGGGAGATATAGAAGCCTATGAATGCCAGGAAGATGATCGGTATGCGCTGCATCCACGAGGATGGGCTATAGTCCCAGCCAGGCGGAATATCGGGACCGGCCATGCTTGCCATAAGACCGATACCCGGCATGGGGCGCACCAGGACCGCGAAGCCGATCACCAGGAAACCAACCAGGGTATCGTTGAGATACGCCGAAGCACTCGGCGTCCAGAACACCAGTGGTGCAAACAACAGCCACAAGCCCACCACAGCATTGGCGATGCGCGCCCAGGCCATGGTCCGCGACAGCGATAGCGCTCCTAACAGAAACACCAGGGCACCGCTGACCATGTCGTTGATGATCAGCGCCTGGTCTTGATAACCTAGAATGGGCGGGCTGGTCATCAGCCAGGTACCCATGCCCATATTGAGAAAATGAGCCCAAAGGTTTTGCTGGCGCTCTTCGCGCATCGACCGGTTATAGGCTTCCAGAAACTGATCTGCGGGCTCATGATGCGCGGCCAGGGTCTCTATCCATTCAGCCGGCGTGAGCTTGTTGCGCTTGTACCAGCTTAAAGGGTCAGCCTTCAGCTGTTTAATAATGTCCGGTAAAGCATCGCGAAGCGAATGTTTGGGCTCCCAATCCAGCAGCTTTCTTGCTCTGGAGATATCCAGCTCATAATGGTCATCAGCCAGGTTAACCATAAACGGCTTGATAAAAGGTTTTTCGCCTTTATCGATAGAATCCGGAATGACAATCTCCATCTGGTGCTGCAATTGAGCGCCGGTCTTGGCAAGAATCTTCGGCAAAGTTTCTGTCGCCCAGGTTTCGCCGTGGATCAAAACCCCTAGTTCGTTTTGCAAAGCTTCATAGCCCATCGTCGATGGCTCGCCAAGAAGCAGGGTGGTCTCAACGGGTAACTCCTTTCGCCGCCTGACAATGCGAACGATAGCATCAAGCAGGTCGTCGATATGAAGAAACGACTGGCCATGCGAGATGACGCCGGCGAAGACGCGGCTGGAAAACTGGCGTTCGTAGATTCGCTGTATCTGATGCGCCAGTGTGGGTGGCTGGGCATGATCCGTATATACGCCCGCGATGCGTGGCATGACATAGGGAATGGCGCCATGTTCACTTTTGACGACCTTCTCCGTCTCAAGTTTTGACTGCGGATAGGCCCACTTGGGTTTTAGCGGCCAATCCTCGGTGATGGGCACGCCGGGCTCGGTAGGGGCGTGAACAAGCATCGTGCTGGCATAGACGAACTGTTCGACCTCGAAGTCTTGCAAGGCCTGGAGCAAGCGGCTAGTCCCTTTGACATTGACTTCCTCATACAGGGGATTGGGTTCGCCAGTGAAATCATAGTAGCCGGACAAGTGTATGACTGAAGCAAAACGGCTGCCAAAGCGCTTTCGCAATTCGTCCATAGCTTTTTTGACAGAACTGTCCGAAGTTAGATCGCAAGGTACACAATCCGGATATCTTGAACATTCGGATTGCCGATCTAAACCGATTACACAATAATCCTGTGCCAGTACTTTGCTAAGTGAAAGTCCGAGGAAACCGCCGATACCGGTAATCAATATGATGTCTTTTGGGGCACCAACAGATTTTTCTTGTACCGAGTCTTCTTTTTTTTGGAAAACAATGTCATCTTTGTTACTCATGATCGTTTCCTCCTCGGTTGTTTGAAAGGTTACCGGATTATCGGTTAACCTGCTTGTCCAGTGAAGGGTACTACCCAATCGGAGGGTAATAACGCGGGCAAATCATTTCTACTCTAACTTAAGCATGATTGTCAAGTTAGAAAATAGTAGTTATTCTCGGGCTAATTTAAGGGCGATTGTCCTGTCTATTAACAGCAACTTATTCCATTTTATGAACAGCATGCACGCTTATAGGGCTCAAATGGTGTTATTAGAATAAGGGATTGCTAACAAATAAATAACAACTTGCTAACAACTTTCAAAAGCGGAATCAGTCTACATAAAACCAACTGATCCAATAAGAATCTTCAATTTATAAAATTGATAGTGCATAGTGGAATTAGTGAGGCTTGATAAGTTGTAATGAGGGAAAGGTTAATTGTTTATTTCAATCGAGTCTGAGCACCCGTTGATTATGGTTATAACCGTTTAGACAATCCGTTAACGCAATGTTTTGCGTCTATTTAGGATGTCTCATTATGTTAGGTACGCAATACACTGTGCCTGGCGCATTTCACAACCGGAACACAGGAGATGAAACATGTCAAAGTTACATGAACTTCTTGATCAATCAAACGAAGTAGGAATTAGGGGGCAGCTTCAGTTTCTTATAAATGCCGCTCAACGTCACGGTTGCTCGCTCCCTCGGGTGGCTCTTGTCCTCCCGCTTCTGGCCACATTGACAGTTGCCGGGATGAACGTCGCGAGGGCCAACCCACTGGCCGCGTCTGGGTGTGACTTCAACAACAATGGGTTCGAGGACCTCGCCCTCGGTGTGCCGGGCGAGAATGTCGGCAGCGTCGCCAACGCGGGCGCCGTCAACGTTCTCTACGGCAGCGTCGCGGGCCTTACCGCAACCGGCGATCAATTGTGGCACCAGAATAGCCCGTCGGTGATAGGCATCGCCGGTACGGGCGATGCCTTCGGTTCGGTGCTGGTCTGTGGTGACTTCAACGTCGACGGATTCGATGATCTCGCCATCGGTGTACCCGGCGAGGACGTCGGGCGTGTCGTGGATGCGGGTGCCGTCAACGTTCTCTACGGCAGCAATACGGGCCTCACCGCAACCGGTAATCAGTTGTGGCACCAGAACAGCACCTCGGTTGTAGGTGCGGCCGAGGCGGGCGACCGTTTCGGTGCCGCACTGGCAAGCGGGGACTTTGACGACGATGTGGCCGACGATCTTGCTATCGGTGCCCCCGGCGAGGACCTCGAGCCACTCAACAATGCCGGGGCCGTCAATGTCCTCTACGGCGGTAGCGGCGGTGGGCTCACGGCCGCGGGCGACCAGCTGTGGCACCAGAACAGCCCTTCTGTACGCGACACGGCTGGCAACGACGAGGATTTCGGGGCGGCACTCACCGCCGGCGACTTCGACAACGATGGTTTCGACGACTTGGCCATCGGAGTGCCGGGCGAAGACCTCAGTCAACCGTTGGGGGATAATGCTGCTGACGCCGGCGCTGTCAACATCCTTAATGGCTCCGGCACGGGTCTGGCCGCCGACCGTGACCAGTTCTGGTCGCAGGTCGAGCTCCAGGGCGCGCAAGAGAGCGGCGACCATTTCGGGTTCACGCTGGCAAGTGGCGATTTCGACAACGACAACTTTGACGATCTCGCCATCGGTGTTCCCGGCGAGGACGTGGGGACCAGTAGCAGCGCGGGTGCCGTCAACGTCCTCTACGGCAGTGGGGCGCTGCTGGCTCAGTCCGGCAACCAGGTTTGGCACCAGAACAGCCGATTTGTTGTCGGCGTCGCGGAAAAAGGAGATGCGTTCGGCGCCTCGCTGGCGGCGGACGACTTTGACGGCGATGGGTTCGACGATCTGGCCGTGGGCGTACCCGGCGAGGATACCGATACGGTCGCGAATGCCGGCGCAGCGAACGTGCTGTTCGGCGCGTCTGCCGGTTTGAGTGGTGCCGGCAATCAGCTGTGGCACCAGGATAGCCCCTCGGTCGTAGGTGCTGCCGAACCTGGTGATGCGTTTGGGTCCTCCCTTGCCGCCGGCGACTTTGACGGTGACAACTTCGACGATCTCGTCGCCGGTGTGCCTGGTGAGGCGGTGGGGAATGTTACCAGCGCTGGCGCGGCGAGCGTGTTTTATGGCAGCGGCTCAGGCCTGTCAGGCGCCGGTGACCAAATCTGGCACCAGGACTCTCCCGGCGTCATAGGTGCCGTGGAACCTTACGACCGGCTGGGCAACCAACCTATGACGTCGAACGGTCTGTATCGCGTCCCCTTCAGTAACGGCACAAGTGTGCTCGTGTCCGGCGATCACTTTTCGCATAGTCCGGACTTCAACGAGATCGACATGCACGGCAAACCCAACAATAATGGGGAACAGTACACCATTGTCGCGGCAGCCGCCGGAACGATCAGGGCGATCGTGGACTCCAATGCCGAGCCGACCAGCAACAACAATTACGTATGGATTGCACATGCCAACGGGGAGTGGACCAAGTACACTCACTTCGAGACGGGATCGGTCACTGCCCGCGGGCTTACGGTCGGCGCTGCCGTTACTGCGGGAACGCCGCTCGGGTTTGAAGGTGACGTCGGTCAGGCTAGCGGCCAGCATCTTCACTTCGAGGTGGCGGTTCCGGATGATCCGGCCAACGCCCTCGATGGTGGCGGCTTCATCATAGGCCAAGCCCGAGTTCCGCTGATCTGCGGTATCTCCGGAAACGTCCTGTACGACGGACAGACTTATGTGGCCGCGCCATGCTGACAATGTCCCGTCCCGCGCCGAATAAGGCTTGAAACGCCATTGTCTGTTAAGGAAGGCAGAAGTGCGACGGGGTTTGCAACCTTGTCGCTCAGGTTTTGTAAATAGTTGAGGTCTTCTGTTTTGGTCATAGTCGCTCCAACTGACCATCACAGGTTGAAAATAAAAACGGGTGCTTTAATGCACCCGTTTTTCTTGATTACTTAAGCACTCAGCTCATTCAACCAAAAAGTCACGCATCATGCCCATGTCTTCATGTTCAAGATTATGGCAATGATACATAAACAAGCCATTAAAATCCTGGAAGGGTTTTATGATGCGAACTCTCTCGCCCGGCATCACCAGTACGGTGTCTTTCAGGCCGCTGTCGATGAAACCTTCGCGCACTGTGGCATATTCAGCTGCTTCATCACCACTGATATTGCGGCTGACAATTTGAAACTGTTGTCCGTGTAAATGAATCGGATGCGCCATTGACATCATCATGCCCATACCCCCCATGCCGCCCATACCACCGCCCATGCCCATCATACCGCCCATGCCTTGATCACCGCCTTTCTGATCATCATCACCATGCTTCATGCCGCCCATCATGCCCATGCCGCCGCCTTTCTGATCGTCGTCGCCATGCTTCATGCCACCCATCATGCCCATGCCGCCGCCCTGATGGCCCATGCCCATCATGCCTTGGCCACCGCCTTTCTGATCGCCTTCACCATGCTTCATGCCACCCATCATGCCCATACCACCGCCCTGGTGGCCCATGCCGCCGCTTTGTTTTTCGGCGCCATGTTCTCCGGCTGCCGGTGTGGATTCCTTGCCATGTCCGCCGCCACCGCCGTGGGCATGGAAAATTTCCATAAGTTGTATGGTGTTTAACTTGATGCGCTCAAAGTCTTGAATATCGTTATACGCATAAGGGCGGCCATTAAGCAGCATGGCCATAGGACCTTCGGATATACCGATGGGAACCGGTTTCTCAGGATTTGCTGTCTCATTAACTTGATACAATTTCATTGTTTTTGATAATTGTGCTGGCAGTTTAGGGCTGTCGCTTACTTTTTTGGTAACGCGCGCAGTGAAAATCGGATAATCACTGCCTACCGGCAATTTATTGTGGTGCATCATGCCCATGCCGCCCATGCCGCCACGCATCATCCGCTCAGCCATTTTCGGCAACACGCCCGAAAAAGGCAGACTACGCATGACTAACTGGGAGCCTTCATTACGGCCGCTAAAATCCGCCCAGACATCCAGACGCTCACCGGGAGCAAGCATGACGTAGGGTTTGATTTCCGGTTTTTCCAGCAATCCGCCATCGACACCGATTACGGTGATCGGCGTGCCGTCATCCCAGCCCAGTTTGTAAATGCGTGCGGTCGAGCCGTTTAAAAAGCGTAACCGATAGGCACGGCTGGCAACATCAATCTTAAAATCCGGAAAACCATTGACTAGTATGAGATCACCGTAGAATCCCATCATGTGGTCGTGCATGTTGCGTGCATAAATGAGTTGATTTTGTTCATCGAAGAGACGATCTTGAATTACGATAGGGATTTCGTATTCGCCGGTAGGCAATTCCAGTTTTGCTTCTTCTTCATCACGAACAAACAATGCTCCGGCAAGGCCATGATAAACCTGTTTGGCTGTAGCTTCATGCGGGTGGGGATGATAAATATTCATGCCCGCCCGATTAAGTATTTCAAATTCATAGACTAACGTTTCACCTGGGTCGATAACGTACATTGGATGTCCGTCCATATTGGCGGGGACATGCAAACCGTGCCAGTGCGTGACAGTGGGTTCAGCCAGTTTGTTGTGCAAATTGACTCGAACTTTCTGGCCTTTTTGTAAATTGATTAACGGCCCCAAATACGAACCGGCTATGTCTGTTATAGTCCCTTTCGGGCCCTTTTTTAAAAGGGCGGCGTATTGTTGCACCAGTGTCTGTTGACCGGGTAGAATTGATACAGAGCTTGATCGGGAAAACAGATCAAATTCCACATCCGGTTTAAAATTCGGTGATGCCTTGTTAGGCGTCAGTTTCGGCATACCGTGCAGTCCCTGCATACCTTCCATGGCACGTAAAAAACCGGGCATACTGGCAAAAGCCATCAAGCCAAACCCTGATTGGGCCAGGAAACGACGACGGGAAAAACTTTTTAGGTTAGACATATTTCCTCCTCAAGATAGAATCGCCCTTGTTAATATTGCTAATTTTTATAATACCAGGGCGGATGGGAGTTTATATTAGAAGACTATGATATTCAAGGTAATAAGTGGCATTGACTCCTGTTAGCCGCAAATATAAAAATTACAGATATGGAACTATTTTTGAAACTGTTGTACGCGCCGGTTTTAGCTGTAATTGATTCATACCTGGCTACTTATTGAAATGTTCATTTATAGTTAATAGCACGCAAATGTTGTCGTCAAGTTCATCTTTACATTTTGATGCTGCTGCCATTGATTCAGTCATAAAGACAGCGGAAGAATTCGATAACAAATGAATAAATTTCATTATTTTTTGTTAAAGTGATGGTTTGCACCCGTTTTTATCATTATTAACGAGGAGATATTTGTTTATGCCCTTGCTATCGTCGTGTTGGTATTGCATTTTCCAGGCCTTGGTATTGCTTATTGCTGCAAATGGCGCGCCGGTGATTAGCGGAAAAGTGTTCGGTAACCGGTTAGCAAGTCCGGTAGATAATGGACTTAAACTTAGTGATGGCTATCGTTTATTTGGCAACAGCAAAACCTGGAGAGGCTTGTTTTCAGCAGTTTTCTTTAGCACCGTTGTGGCGATTTTATTTGGAATACAACCATTAACGGGTGTATTGTTCGGTGCGTTAACAATCACCGGGGATTTACTGGCAAGTTTTATCAAACGTCGACGGGGGAAGATTGAAAGCAGCAGGGCAAGAGGCCTTGATATCCTGCCGGAATCATTGTTGCCATTATATTTTTTAAAAGATTCGCTAGCACTGAACCTTATTGAAATTACATTGATTGTTGGGTTTTTTTTCTTAATCGAGGAATTTGTTTCGCCGGTGCTTTTCAGATTGCATATTCGAGATCAGCCTTATTAGAACGGAAAGGCTTATAACTTCTAAGACATCAGGGTATTTATGAAAGAAAAAGGATTGCGGGTACTAACGTACAATATCCATAAAGGTTTCAATGTGGGTAACCGGCGCTTTGTATTGCATCAGATTCGGGAAGCCTTGATAGCTGCCGATGCCGATTTACTGTTTTTACAGGAGATGCAGGGCGAGCATCAGCGCCATGAAAAAAGAGTTGAGGATTGGCCCGATCGCACACAATTTGAGTTTATTGCTGAAGGCGTCTGGCCTTTTTTCGCGTATGGAAAAAATGCAATTTATAATGCCGGCCATCATGGCAATGCCATCTTGAGCAAATATCCTTTTGAAAGTTGGGAAAATATCAACGTATCCCCATACCCCTGGGCCAGTCGTAGTCTTCTGCACGGCATTATTCGCATGCCTCAGAGTGATCAGGATGTGCATATCGTATGTATTCATTTTGGACTGATGGGCAAAGAGCGTCGCCTGCAAATAGGAAAATTGTGTGATCGTATCGACAGTCATGTGCCCCATGATGCGCCATTGATTGTCGCCGGTGATTTTAATGACTGGATGGGTCAGGCGAGTCGTCATTTTCATGATCATCTAAATTTGCAAGAGGTTTATCGGCAAACTCATGGACGTTATGCACGTACATTTCCTGCCTGGTTACCCTTGTTGCAGATGGATCGAATTTATTATCGTGGCCTGAAACCCATATCGTGTGACCGCTTGACTCATTCGCCATGGCACATGCTTTCTGATCATGCGCCGCTTTCAGCTTCATTTACCCTATGAACAGCAAACAGCATTCCGGGCAGTCCAGGTTAACTTTGCCCAATCTGTTGACAGGATTCCGGTTTGTAGCCGCGCCGGGTTTGTTATGGTTGGCATGGAACGGTCATGGAATTGCATTTATGGTCCTGTTAGCGATCGCATTTTTAACCGATTTATTAGATGGCCTGGCTGCACGATTGACCGGACAGGTTACCCAGTTTGGCGCTACACTGGATAGTTGGGCTGATGTTATTAACTATCTGACAATCGCAATCTGTTGCTGGTGGTTATGGCCGGATGTCGTTCGTAGAGAGTTTGTTTATGTTGTCATGATAGTAGCGAGTTGTCTTTTGCCGGCTGTTGCTGGTTTTAGCAAGTTCGGGCGTTTTACCAGCTATCACACTTGGGGAGTAAAGCTCGCAGCCTTATCAATGGGTTTGTCATTGTATTTATTGTTTCTGGGTGGCCCGGCATGGCCGTTTCGGGTGGCTGCTGTGATTTGCATACTTGCAGCCATTGAAGAAATTGCGCTCACTTTGTTTTTATCCGAACCCGAATCTAATGTGCGTTCAGTATGGGATGTGGTAAAACGTCCTAAACGAAACAATCGCTAGATTTTAAACCCTTGAATTATCGATATCCTTAACTGTATTTGATCGGTTAAGTGCACGGGAAATGTTCATGTATGTATGTCCGGTTTGTGGAGGGCCATTACAGCTGCATCCATCAGGTAAAAGTTTTGCCTGCCATAATCAACATAGCTTTGATCTGGCCAAAGAAGGCTATCTGAATCTGTTGCCTGTACAGCATAAACATTCCAAGGAGCCGGGTGATAGCAAGCAAATGATGCTAGCCAGGCGTGAATTTCTGGAAGCCGGGTTTTATGAACCTTTGGCCAAAGCCTTGGCGATGATGATCGATGCAAACATAATAAATGGTCAAGGCATGCGTCTTCTGGATTTGGGTTGTGGCGAAGGTTATTACAGCCGAAAAATGGCTCTTTACTGCAAGCACAGTGAACAGATTGCTTTACATGGCAATGATATTGCCAAGTTCGCGATAGCCGCCGCAGCCAAGAAGCAGCCCAATGCCCGATTTATAGTTGCCAGCTCAAACCGGTTGCCGTACACGGATCAGTATTTTGATTTTGTGCTGAGAGTATTTGCTCCCTCAAATGATGATGAACTCAAGCGGGTGATGAAATCTTCCGGACACTTGCTAACCGTGACGCCTGGTCCCAGGCATCTTTGGCAGTTAAAAGAATTTATTTATGCTGATGTAAAAGAACATGATTCAGATACGCCAATACCAAAGGGTTTTAAACGCTTAACTGCACAGCGGCTCAGCTACAAGATCACCCCGAATGCCGAGCAAAGAATGGCTCTTTTACTGATGACGCCTTTTGCATGGCAAGCCAACGAAAGTGTTCTGCAAGACTTGAAGGGTGTTTCAGAACTCGAAATTGACATCGACTTTATATTGACTTTGGCAATTAAAGTTAATCCTTAAAAAAGCTATCAAGTTTCTGCCGGTCTGCTTTCGAGAATGAGCGAATAAGTTTCTTAAAATTTTCATCCAGATCCTGTTTAAGCGTGTTGACGTTTAAATGCTCAATAATGGCTTGTTCCTTGCCGGCGAGTCCGGAAAATTGCGTGACTGTCTGATGGCGTTGCTGGATAAATTCAAGTAATGTGTTTTGGTCTTCCGACATATCGACTTTCGCTTCGTATACGCCGACTCGCGCCATTTTTAACACAACGGCCAGCATATCAATGGCCAAAAATAACAACATGAAGATTAAAAAGACCAGCAAATTGTGCCAGGAAACGCCTTGGTTGGTGAAAATAAGTTGCGTGAGTATTTCGGTTTGAGTTAACACGTCGGGCTTTAAGTTAGTGATGAAAGCGTCCTTTTTGGCGCAGTTCTGGGCCATGATGTTTTGTTGTTCACGCAGCGACTCGAGACCTTTTTGATCCAGGTCGTGTTGTTTCAGGCGGGTGGTTTTTAATTCATCACGCTCTTTTTCGCACTGTTTTTTGGAGGCTTGTTTGGCTTCGACAAGTTGATTGGCAATTTTTTCGTTAAGCTGACTGATTTGTCCTTCCAGCGCAGTTATTTCTTTACCTAACCTGATACTGTCATCTTTCCGGTCACTTGCCTGACTCAACCATTTTTTACATTGCGTACCTTTATTACAGCCACGAACCCCGGTAAAGCCGGGTCCGGAAGTCCCTTTTTTTTCTTTCTCGGCGTTTTCAATAAATAGGGCAACATCCTGGTCAGCCTGTTTTTGTTTGGCTTTCAAGACTTCCAGTTCCTGGCCTAACTTTTCTATGGTGGGTGCCTCTGGCACGTTTGAAAGAGGCTTATCACCTCTACAAACAGGCGGTTCAAAAAGCTGATCACTGTTTTTTAATTCGCTGCGAAACAGAGTAATTTTTTCCTCTAATAATCTAAGTTCGCTTTGGGGATTTTTCAGATCGCACTGTAGGGCCAGATTATTGCGTTCGGTTTTAATGCGTCCTTCGTTGTAGGCGGCCTCTATGCGTTCACTGAACAACAGCAGGACCACCGGATGAGCAACAGTTACGGCAATAAGCAAAGCAATCGCAAAACGTATGGAAAATTGCCCGAGTTTCCCCCAAAAAGAAAAGCCTTTCCGGTAGGTTGCCAGTAATGCTCTGTCCATCAGCAGAATCATGCAGGACCAAACTAGGGCAACCGGAACTATCACATAGCGGCTAAAGTTTAAGGTATAGAGCAAAAACGAAGCGGTAACAATTGCTAACAGGGCTGGAATTAAAACGGTCCCGCCGAGCGCCGCATGTTTTTTTTGTTCCGACTCTGGACAAGTTGCCAGGATTTTTGGACTGACTCCGGAAAGCCATATAAAAAATCTTTCAAGTTTATTAACCGAAAGCTGAGCTTCAGATGCATTGTTCTTTAAATATGAATTTTCAGACATGGCTGTAAAATGATTAAATTCTTCAATAGAAAAATCAAAGCCATGTTCTTTGGTAAGATTATTAATGGCTTGGTCCAGATCTTCGTCAGGAATGGCTTGTAAAGCCTTATGGTGCGGCGGTATTTATACAACTTTTCTAAATAGAAAACATAATGCGTTGCAACAGTGCCACGCTCCCTCTTCTGCTGGAGGGTGGGTAGAGGAACTAGAAAAATCCCCCTCATCCCAGCCTTCTCCCTCAAGGGAGAAGGAGCCTCCATTTGTGTAAATACTTTTACTTTTAAGTGAAAAGCCGTCGGCTTACTGTGAGGCTGTGGCGGTTTATTTAATACAACTTACCTTACTATGCCGAACACAGGTTACATTATCTGGAAAACTAAAACCTAAGCTCCACGGTAATAACCGCCAGATGATCCCTCGCTCTGACTTTTACTCACTGTTGCAGTGCTCTTTTTCTTGCTTTTATTTGCAGTTGCCGGCTCTGGTTTCTTGGTTTTACTGGCAGTTACCGGCTCTTGTTTCTTGGATTTACTAGCTGTTGTCGGCTCTGGTTTCTTGGATTTACTAGCAGTTACCGGCACTTGCTTTTTGCTTTTGCTGGCAGATACGGGTTCTTGTTTCTTGGATTTACTAGCTGTTGTCTGTACTTGCTTCTT
>CAYVFT010000037.1:28978-30252 GCA_964450225.1 uncultured Crenothrix sp.
CAGATACGGGTTCTTGTTTCTTGGATTTACTAGCTGTTGTCTGTACTTGCTTCTTGCTTTTACTTGTCGCTACAGATTCTGATTTTGAACTTTTAGCTGCCGGTGCTACAGCCGGTTTTTTACTTTTAGTAACAGCTACTGGGACCGGTTTTGGACTTTTTGCTACCGGTTCCGGCGCAATTTCTGGAATGGGCTCTGGTTCAAGCGCCGGTATTTCGTCTTCCAGCGGCGGCAATCTTTCATAAAGAGGCACCGGCGTTCCATCCAGATCTTTAAGTGCCTTGTTTAACGCTACCTGATCAAACTCAGGCAGTTCCCCATTATTGGCTTTTTGAATAAGCGCCAGGGCTGACGCATAGCGCTGATCCTGGGTCTTTTCTTCACCTTCCAGGTCCGGGTGGGCTTCGATATAAAGTATATTATTTAGCCAGCCAACCTTGATTGGCTGTTTGACAATATAAACAGGCGTGCCAACGGGTACGGAATTGTGTAAAGCCTCAATATCTTCCGGATACATACGTACACAACCATGCGTTATTTGCATGCCTATGCCATAAATTTTATCGACGTCTGTGCCGTGTATTCGATAATCACCTGGAAGATTAAGATACAGGGCGTAAGCTCCCAAAGGATTATTGGGGCCAGGTGGCACTATAGCAGGCAAGGGATCACCATTCGCAGCGTGTTCGCGTCTGATTGATTCGGGCGGATGCCATGCAGGGTTTTTCACTTTTTTGATAACGCTGGTCTTGCCCAGCGGGGTTTGCCAATCTTGTCTGCCTATGCCATGCGCATAGGATCTTACTGTGCCTGGTTGATCAGCAGGGTAATAATACATGCGATATTCAGCGATGTTCAGGGTAATACCCTCATGAGGTGAGTCAGGTAAAATACGTCTGTTGGGCAAACGCACAACCGTACCTGCTTTGATTAGCCAGCGATCAAGTTTGGGATTTAAGGTCACTATTTCTGATTGCCCCAGATTAAACTGCCTGGCTACATCCAGTAAGGTTTGATCATGTTCAACCGTTATTGACGCAGTATCGCCAGCAGATGAAGCAACAACCCTATCGCCCTTTGTTTCCGGCAAATTGTAAGTGATGGCATAAGCATTACCTACTACAGCGAGCAATAACAATGAACAAGCAAAGAGATTACGGGTTTTCATTACGATAATTTTCTCAGGAACAATATAAAAAATAATATTCGGTTTAAGAACCGGTACACATTGAGAGTGATGGGAGATTAAAGCGAATTCAAAAGGTTTCATTTTA
>CAYVFT010000038.1:0-9468 GCA_964450225.1 uncultured Crenothrix sp.
GCGGCCATGCGATCATTTCTCATTTTTTCGCTTTCGTGGTCCGCGCCCGGTTGGTTTTACGTTCAGCCACTGCTCGCCGTGTTGTGTACGCAATATTTTCAACGAAGATAAGGAGAATTACGCCATGCCCAGCTACAAGGTTAAACTGAAATGCAAACGGGAAATCGCAGAAGGAACGATGGCGTTCCATTTTGAAAAGCCTGACGGGTTTGTCTACAAAGCAGGCCAATTTGCTAACTGCACACTGATCAACCCCGCTGAAACAGACGCCGAGGGCAACTCACGAATATTTTCATTGGCGAGCGCCCCTTACGAAAGCGAGCTTATGGTGGCGACTCGGATGCGTGACACTGCGTTCAAGCGAGTATTAAAAACAATGGAGCCTGGTATGGAAGTGACGCTGAATGCTCCGCATGGCTCGTTCACGCTGCACAACAATGCGAGCGTTCCAGCTGTTTTTCTAACCGGCGGTATTGGCGTTACGCCGGTGAGAAGCATTATTCTTCAAGCTATTCACGATAAACTTTCTCACCGAATCATAGTCTTTTATTCCAACCGGAAGCCGGAAGATGCGGCGTTTCTGGACGATTTGAGAGAATCTCACGCGGCAAATCCAAACTATACCTTTGTCGGTACGATGACGCAGATGGAAAAGTCCAGCCGAAAGTGGCATGGGGAAACCGGGGTTATCAGCAGAGCCATGCTCCTGAAATACATCGATGATTTGACGCTTCCCATCTACTACATCGACGGCCCGCCCGGGATGGTGAATGCGATGCGGCAAATACTGAGTGAAGCGGGCGTTGACGACGACAACATCCGCACGGAAGAGTTTTCAGGCTACTGATGACGAACTTAGGTGCTTAACAAAGGAGAACGCCATGAGTGTTGCCGCACAACCCTTGACTACAGAGGACTCTGCGCTGTCTCCCTGGTGGCTGCGCACAGTGTTGATCGTGATGATGCTGGGCTTTGCAGGCCTGATCGTTATCACTTCACTGGCCTACCGCAACGCTCCGCCGATCCCTGCACAGGTGCTTGATGCGCAGGCTGTTCGCCTGTTTACCGGCGACGACATCAGCGCAGGTCAGGCAATCTTTCTCAAATACGGATTGATGAACAACGGCAGTATCTGGGGTCATGGCGCGTACCTGGGGCCCGATTACTCGGCCGAGGCATTGCACCGTATCGGCGAGGATACCGCCACGGTCATTGCACAGCAGCAATACCAACAGCCGCTGTCTGCACTAACACCTGGGCAACTGGCGGCCGTGTATGCGCAAACAGCGGTCGAGTTAAAAACCAATCGTTATGACGCCGCCAGCGCAACGCTGCATCTGACCATGCCGGAAACTGCCGCTTACCACCGACAGATTACTTACTGGACTGATTACTTCCTTGATCCCGCCCGTAATGGCGGGCTCAAGCGTGGACTGATCCGCGACCCGACTGAATTGCAGCAGTTTTCCGCATTCGTCACATGGACGGCGTGGGCATCCGTGGCCAACCGTCCCGGTGAGAATTATTCCTATACCAACAACTTTCCGTACGACCCCAGCGTTGGTAATACGCCGATACCCGACGCACTGCTGTGGAGTGCGCTGAGTCTTATCGTGCTGCTGGCCGGTATTGCAAGCGTGCTGTTGATGTTCGGCAAGTTCGATTATCTTGGCTGGATTAGCGCCGGGCGCCATGTACATTCTCATCTCTTGCCTGGTCAAGCCAGCGCTGGCCAGCTGGCACTGGTGAAATTTTTCGTGGTGATGGCGCTGCTGTTTTTTGCGCAGACTTTGGCGGGCGGTGCGGCGGCGCATTATCGAGCAGATCCTGGCAGTTTTTACGGCTTCCAGCTGGAACGGCTATTTCCCAGCAATCTGATGCGCACCTGGCATCTGCAAACCGCGGTTTTCTGGATTGCTACCGCTTATGTTGCCGCGGCCTTGTTTCTCGGCCGTTCACTACGCAATGATGAACCACGCTGGTTCGCGGGCTGGGTTCATCTGCTGTTCGGCGCTTTCGTCGTGGTCATAGGCGGTAGCCTGTTAGGCGAGTGGGCGGGTATCTCGCAAATGCTGGGTCAATGGTGGTTCTGGTTTGGTAACCAGGGCTGGGAATACCTGGAGCTCGGCCGTCTGTGGCAATATCTGCTTATCGTCGGTCTGCTGGTGTGGTTTGCGATATTATTGAAGCTGGTGCAGCCGGATACCTTGAGCGAGCCGGCCGCGAAACCTTTGGTCAGACTGTTTCTGCTGGCTTCCCTGGCGATCCCGATGTTCTACGTGCCGGCGCTTTTCTTTGGCGCCAAGACCCACTTCACTGTGGTCGATACCTGGCGCTTCTGGATCATTCATCTATGGGTCGAAGGTTTCTTTGAATTCTTCGCAACCACGATGGTGGCGCTGATGTTTTATCAACTGGGTCTCACCCGGCGCAACGTCGCGCTTCGAGTGATTTACCTCGACGCCATCCTGTATTTCGGAGGTGGCTTGATCGGCACCGGCCATCACTGGTATTTTTCTGGCCAGAGCAGTTTCAACATGGCGCTGTCGGCGATGTTCTCGGTGCTGGAAGTGGTGCCGTTAACGCTGCTGACCCTGGACGCCTGGGATTTCGTGCGCACCACACGCGCTGACTGCGACGTCTGCGGCAAATCGGTAGCCATACCGCATAAATGGACGTTTTACTTCTTGATGTCCGTGGGCTTCTGGAACTTTGTCGGCGCCGGCATCTGCGGCTTCCTGATCAACCTGCCGATTGTCAGCTACTATGAAGTCGGCACCCAACTGACGCCCAACCATGGCCATGCCGCGATGATGGGGGTATTCGGCATGCTGGCACTGGCGCTGATGGTATTCGTGTTGCGCCAGACCAGCACCGATGCACGCTGGTCCGACATCGAGAAATACGTTAAGGTCGGATTTTGGGGTGCCAACGCAGGCCTGACTCTGATGTTAATGATGAGCTTGTTCCCCAGCGGAGTGTTACAAGTCTGGGATGTAGTCCAGCACGGCTACTGGCATGCGCGCAGCCTTGACTACATCGGCAGCGAGCGATCGCGACTGATCGAATGGCTACGGCTACCTGGTGACCTGGTATTTATTATATTTGGTGCCATACCATTGGTAATCGCATCCATAAAAGGTTGGCTGGTTGTGTATCGGCAGCCGGCGGACTGACGTTCTTTCCCTTCAACGCAATACAGCGATGTGTGGATAGTTTTATCAGGCGTTTTGAAGTAATAAAATCGTAACTATTCAGAGAAAAGGTAGTTCCTTCTCCCTTCGGGAGAAGGCTAGGATGAGGGGATCAAAATAAAGCATTTTGCCATGTTTTGAATTCCCCTCACCCAACCCTCTCCCTCTGGAGAGGGCTTTTAGATCTCTACACTGAATAGTTACATAAAATCTATCTATTAAAGAATCAGTTACAAAATCCGTTAGTCCGATGGATAACTTACTCTTTTTGGGGGGATTGAAAAATCTTAATGATCAGTTCGAAGAAGTAGCGACCATTTTTTCGTCACTGGCTTATTAACTTGTGTTTGATAAATTTAAACTTATTAGGAGATATCCATGGCCACACATCACGCATCACCAGGTGAAATTGTTGACTTGGCAATCTGGGCGCAAGACGTCCCAAATGAAAAAACAAAAGTCATTGCGAAAACAGATGAAATGGAACTGGTTCGCCTTGTTCTTCCGGCAGGTAAAGAATTTGCAGATCACAAAGTATCAGGGCCCTGTGTGATTCATTGCATAACAGGGGAAGTTGAGTGCCCGGCAATGAGGGCGACACACGTATTAACATCCGGCCAACTGTTTTATTTAATGCCTGGTGAGCCGCACTCTGTCAGAGCCGTAGTTGATTCAGTTGTATTACTCACAATTATCTTTAAAGTCTAAATCCTAAAGTTTCTAGCGGCTCGAAAAAATTGGACGTCGACGAGAGCTAGCGTGAGAGAACTCCGGTCGCTATCTAAGAATGATTTGCTCAAGCTGGATGACGATCGGCTTTCCTTTCGCTATGACTGTGAAACTACTATCGTTTCCAGAAAACACCGAAAACTTGACCGTTTAAGGTCTATGTTGGCCGGCAGCCTGTCTGTTTGGTAAAAACCTAGTGGAAAAGAAAATTATGCAATCAGAAAACACATCCAAACCCAAAGGCCTCGCCGGCGCGGAAGTTGCCAGGGTCACCGATTTGGTGGGCTACCAGGATGGTTCAATTGTCAGTCGCGAGATTGTCAAAAAACCAACGGGCAACGTGACAATCTTTGCGTTCGACGAAGGAGAGGGCTTGAGTGAGCATACTGCACCATTCGATGCCCTTGTGCAGGTGATTGAGGGTGAAGCAGAAGTAAGCATTGCAGGCAAGCTAAATCACTTGCATGGCGGAGAGATGGTTCTCATACCCGCGCAGCAACCGCACAGCCTTAAGGCGTTGAAACGATTCAAGATGGTGCTTACGATGATTCGATCCTGAATTTGAATGACCTGGGACCTGATCGATGAAGATGTTCCCCAAGCGGTTGCCGCATCGATCGCGGCCGTGTAGGTCGGCAACGCTTTTTCGCAGGTCACATCTCAATTTCAACATAACTCGATCTAGTCGCATGAGCAACAGCAATCGCAGTTCGAAGAAACGATTGCCAGAGGCATGCAATAAAGATATTGTGTCATCAACAATAATAACTTTAGAAAGGGAGGTGCGAGATGGCTAACCCGAGAGTGCTTGCGATAGTATTGGCTGGTGGCGAAGGCACTCGCCTGAACCCGCTCACTGCAGAGCGTTCAAAACCGGCAGTACCATTCGGCGGGCGTTACCGTCTCGTCGATTTTGTGCTCAGCAATCTGGTTAATTCCGAGATCCACTCGATCTATTTGCTGGTCCAGTACAAATCCCAATCCCTGATCGAGCACGTACGACGAGCATGGTCGATTTCGAATATTATTGCGGATCACTTCGTCACCGTCGTTCCAGCCCAGATGCGCGGCGGCCCGGACTGGTTCCAGGGCACCGCTGACGCCGTCTATCAGAACCTGGGGCTGATAGAACATCATCGCCCCGACATAGTGGCGGTCTTCGGCGCTGATCACATCTATCGCATGGACATTAAACAAATGGTTCAGTTTCATTTGGACCACGAGGCCGATGTGACGGTGGCAGCCTTGCCAGTGCCCCTGGACCAGGGTCACAACTTTGGTATCATCATCCCGGATAGTTCGTCCCGAATCATTGATTTTCAGGAAAAACCCAAGCAACCCAAGCCTATTCCAGGCGATCCGCAACACTGTCTTTCCTCAATGGGTAACTACCTGTTTAAAACCCAGGTACTTATTGATGCTTTGGAGGAAGCTCATGTTCGGGGAGAAAAAGATTTCGGCCATGATGTACTGCCCAGACTGATTCGTACGCACAAGGTCTGTACTTATGATTTCACCTCTAACCGAATACCTGGCGTCAAAGCTTATGAAGAACCCTCTTATTGGCGCGATGTCGGCAATCTTGAAGCCTATCATGAAGCCCATATGGATTTGCTCGGACTGGAGCCGCGATTCGATACCTTCAATCCCGATTGGCCTATTTATTCGGATCATTATTTCGGGCCGGAAGCCAGGATCATTAGCGGTGAAATTCGAAACTGCATTATTGCCGGAGGAACTGTGGTCAAAGGCGGCAATATCCGTAATTCGGTGATCCGGCACGAGGTAATGATCGAGCCCGACGTCGATATTGAAGATTGCATCATCATGGACTACAGCTTCATAGGCAAAGGTTCCCGCCTTCGCCGCGCCATCATTGGCCGATATAATCTTATCGAGCCGGCCACGATGGTCGGCTATCTTCCCGAATCTGACCGGCAACGCTACCCTGTCAGCCCATCCGGAATCGTTGTCGTACCGAAAGGCAAGCGAGGACAGATCCGGGTGTATTGAGTCTCATGCCCTGCAAACGCTGCCAATATGCTGAAACACACGATTTCCAAATCAGGCGGCACGTGACCGGAGAACGCTGTTGAAGCAGGAATCCCAATCCATTGTATTGACCGTGGGGCATTCCACGCGGCCTCTGGAAACGTTTATCAATATGCTCAAAGCCCACTCGGTGAACCGTCTTATTGACGTGCGTACCGTGCCACGCTCGCGCCACAATCCGCAATTTAACCGGGACACTTTTCCGGAAGCGCTTGAATCTTCCGGGATCCGCTATACGCATGCTGCCGGATTGGGAGGCTTCCGCCACACGAGCCGAGAGTCGTCTCCTAATCGGGGTTGGCGAAACGAAGCGTTTCGCGGTTACGCCGACTACATGCAGACACAGGAATTTGCGGAGCATCTGGCGAACCTGATCGAGCTGGCAAAGCAAGAACGTGTCGCATTGATGTGCGCCGAGGCCGTGCCGTGGCGCTGCCATCGCTCGCTGATCGCCGACGCGCTGATGGTGCATGGGATTCGGGTGGAGGAAATCATCAGCGAAACTCGCCGCCAATTGCATACGCTGACGCCTTTCGCCAAGGTGGATGGCACGGCGATCACTTATCCTCCCTGCGAGACACCATTAAGTCCCAACGAATAAACGAGGCCGGTTCAGGGATGCGGTTGCAGCAGTTTCGCCACCAAACCGGTCCAGCCGGTCTGGTGAGACGCCCCTAAACCCTTGCCATCATCACCGTGGAAATATTCGTGGAATAACAGGTAATCATTAAAATGCGGATCGTTTTGCAGCCTTTCATCCTGACCGAATGCGGGTCTGCGCCCATATGCGTCTTTGCGGAAAATCCGGGTCAGTCGCCGGGATAGCTCATCGGCCACTTCGTTGATAGACAGGAATATGCCGGATCCGGTCGGGCATTCAATTTTAAAGTCATCGCCGTAGAAGCTGGCAAAACGCCTGAGCGAAGTAATCAACAGATAATTTACCGGGAACCAGATAGGCCCTCGCCAGTTGGAATTTCCGCCGAACCTGCCGGTTTCGGATTCGCCCGGCTGGTAATTTGCGCTCATTGGCGAGTTGGCGCAACTGACCATATAAGGTTGATCACGATGCGCGCGCGACAAGGAACGCACACCGTAGTCGGATAGAAACTCAGTCTCGTCCAGCATCCGTTGCAACAGCTTTTTCATCCGGTGACCGCGAAGCAGGGATAGCAAGCGGCGATCGCCGTGTCCCGGCACATTCCAATCGGAAACAAGCGAAGCCAGATCGGGACGGTAATCAAGGAACCATTTCAGACGGCGTTTAAAATCCGGCAACTTGTCCAGTAACTCGGGTTCGATAATCTCGACCGCATAAAAAGGGATCAGTCCAACCATCGAGCGGACTTTGAGGGGAGTCATTTTCCCGTCAGGGGAACGCAACACGTCGTAAAAAAACTGGTCTTCCTCGTCCCAGAGACCGATATGCTGATCGCCGCCTATGTTGCTCATCGCGTTGGCGATGTAGAGAAAATGCTCGAAAAACTTGGTGGCGATATCTTCATAAACACGATCATGCAACGCTAACTCAAGGGCGATGCGCATCAGGTTCAGGCAATACATCGCCATCCAGCTGGTGCCGTCGGCCTGGTCGATGTGGCCGCCGGCCGGCAAGGGGGCGCTGCGGTCGAACACGCCGATATTATCCAGGCCGAGAAAGCCGCCCTGAAAGACATTGTTGTTGTCGGCATCCTTGCGATTGACCCACCAGGTGAAATTGATGATCAATTTGTGCATGATCCGTTCCAGGAAGTCGAGATCACCAATGCCGCCGTTGCTTTGGCATTCGGATTTATATACCTCCAGCGCGGCCCAGGCATGAACCGGCGGGTTGACATCGCCCAACGCCCATTCATAAGCGGGCATCTGGCCGTTCGGGTGCATATACCATTCCCGTGTCATCAGCAGCAGCTGGTTTTTGGCAAAAGCAGGGTCGATTATTGCCAAAGTCACACAGTGAAATGCCAGATCCCATGCTGCATACCACGGATATTCCCAGGTGTCGGGCATGGAAATGATGTCGGCATTATTCAGGTGCCGCCAATCACTATTGCGCCCGTGGCGGCGCTGTGGCGGCGGCGGGACGGTCGCAGGGTCGCCTTGCAACCACTGGGGGATGTCCCAGTAATAAAACTGCTTGCACCAGATCATACCTGCCAGGGCCTGGCGGTGGATCAGTCTGGATTCGGCATCCGGCAATGCCTTTTGCAGTTCGGCATAAAAGCCGTCCGCCTCGCTGCGGCGCACAACGAACAGGGCGTCGAAATCATGAAAAGGCTGTAGGTTCTGATCTTTACTCAGGCGCAGACGCACTTCCACCTTGCCGTGAGCCGGCACGGAAAAGCTGAAATGCCCCGCCGCCTTGGTGCCGCATCGCCCTGGATTGACGGCGTTGCGGTTGCCGTGGATGAGGTAGTCATGAAAGGCATCCTTGCAATAACCTGCGGCTGGCTGGTTGTACAAACGTTGCAAATTGGTGTCGTTGTCGCAGAACAGTAACTCTGGATCACCATCGAAATAGCAATAATAGCTGCCCAGGTCTGTGTGCTGAATCACGATGCCGCCGGTTTCGGATGCGGAAAGCGACGGGCGGGTCGTGTCGTAGCCCCAGTTCCAGGTATTGCGGAACCAGAGCTGCGGCAGGATATGCAGCGGCGCAGTGTCCGCGCCGCGGTTATGCGCCGTAATCAGCATCAGGATGTCGTCGACGCCAGCCTTGGCGTATTCGATGAACACGTCGAAATAACAGTTGTCGTTGAATAGGCCGGTGTCCAGCAATTCAAATTCCGGCCTGTCTCTGCCGCGCTTGCGATTCTCCTCGATCAGCGCCGTATAAGGGAATGCCTGTTGCGGATACTTGTACAGCATTTTCAGGTAAGAGTGGCTGGGCGTTGCGTCAAGATAGAAATAAAGTTCCTTGACGTCTTCGCCATGATTGCCTTCGCCATTGGTCAGGCCGAACAGGCGCTCCTTGAGGATCGGGTCCTGCTCATTCCATAAACCCAAACCCATACACAGTCGTTGCTTTTCATCACAAAAGCCCGCGATGCCGTCCTCGCCCCAGCGGTAGGCCCGGCTGCGGGCTTGGTCGTGGCTGAAATAGTCCCAGGCATTCCCATATTCACTGTAGTCTTCGCGCACAGTGCCCCATTGACGCTCGCTCAGATAAGGCCCCCATAACCGCCATGCTGCTTCTCCCTTATTTTGTTCCAGCATGCGCTGTTTTTCAGCGCTGTGGGAACCGCATTTTTCAGCATCCGATGGGGCTTCGTTGGTTATTTTTATCATGTCAGCTTTCCGCAATGGTTTATGCATAGTCTGACAGTTACCGGTTTTTAGAAGTTTCTGTCAGGTTAATTCAGCCGAGGTTAAATTTATTTGCCCTCTAATGACATCCCAATTATTTTTGGAGAACAAGTATTAACAAATTATCGTTGCTGTTAAAGACAACAGCAGATAGAAAATGGGCCGATTTCGACCTTCTTTGCCAAGG
>CAYVFT010000038.1:9568-29699 GCA_964450225.1 uncultured Crenothrix sp.
TGTTAAAGACAACAGCAGATAGAAAATGGGCCGATTTCGACCTTCTTTGCCAAGGTACGCATTAGTTTATTCGGCCGTTGAAGCAATCTAAAATACGAATTAAGAGCTAAATTTGAGATCATGAAATCAGTGAGTTATATTCATTGTATTTCCCCTCACCCAACCCTCTCCCTCCGGAGAGGGCTTATCTCAGGCATTGAGGGATTTTAGCTCTTAATTCGCATTGAAGGTATAGCATCAAAACCTAGACGAAAATCGGCTGGTTTTTTGGGATATCGTGGCTTTCATTATAAAGTGTGGCAATCAAGTTATCCTGATACACCATACCTACCAGGCGATTTTCGATATTTACAATTGGAATTTGCCGGTAGCCTTGACTCGACATCAGTGGAATAAGGACTGCAATATGGGCGCTTTCCTGCAGTACACAAACTGAGGTTGTCATGATATGGCCCACTGATTCCGGTTTATCAGTTGATACGTCAGGCGTACGGCGTATAAAAGCTAGAAACTTTTCCTGAAAAATTTCATTAGAGCCCACTTTGATGAATTTAAAAAAGTCATTCCAGGTAACAATGCCAATAACACGCCTTGCCCTGTCAATAACCGGCATGGCGTTGAGCTTTTTGGCCTGCATGATTTTCCAGGCCTCCTCAACTTCTGTTCCATATTCAACTGCCAGCACATTTTTAACCATAATATCCGCACAGGTGATATTGCCTCTGTTACGTTTAAAACTTTGTATCTGCGCATCGGTAAGCAATTTGCTCAAATCTCCCGTTGAGACATCCATAAACATATCCATGTTTTCCAGCGCTTGTTCCAGATCATGCTCTGAAATACCGGTGCGCTGAACAGGTTGATTGAGGGTATTGAGTTTATGGTTTTTATGGTCAGTTAGGTGAGGGGGTACAGGATATTCATAACGCAAAACCAAGCGGTTAATGGCAATCGCCATTATCAGCATAATGACTATATTTAAGCCTACCGGCATCAACACAAAGCCATAACCGAGAGAAGTGATCGGATCGCCTGCCATAATGGGTATAAGCGCTGTTGCCGCGCCTGGGGGATGCAAACATCTTAAAAAAAACATGGCCAGAACACTTACGCCCACGGCACAGGCCGATGCTAAAGCCGTATCGTTAATTACCTGAGTACTCCAGATTCCTACCAAAGCTGATACCAATTGCCCGCCGACCAGTGGCCACGGCTGCACAAGCGGGCTATGGGGAATGATAAACAGCATCACTGCAGACGGGCCCATCGAGGCAACCATGATTGGATAAGCAGCATTAGCGCTGAACTTATGTGTTATCCAGGCAACGACTAAAATAGCAATGGAACACGAAACAATAGAAAGAAGTTTGCCTTTGAAGCTTAAACTTACCGGATCAACAGTAATAAAACGAAGAAATTGCTTAACGTTGATCATGATCTACACCGTTCAGGTAGGGGTAACCAAAAAGGCGTCGGCGTAGATATCGGCTGATGAAGCGCCCTTTAGAAAGGTCAATTTTTTCATTTGATTGACCATTTCAGGATGGCCGCAGAGAAATACGCGCCAACCTTTTAAATCAGCAAGGGAAGCCGACGCAACTTCATTGACACGTCCGCGGGTAAAGCCTTCGGGGACATGTTTGCCCGATAGGCAAGGGATATAATGAAAGTTTTGATGCTGCTTGGCGAGTTGGCGCATCTCATCAATCCGGTAAAGATCTTCAACTTCGCGGCTGCCATGAAACAGATAAATGGGGCCGGAATGACCCTGCGCAAGCGCATCGGTCAGAATGCCCGCCAGTGGTGCCAGACCAGTTCCCGTTCCGACCAGAAGAATGCCTTGTTCACTTCTTTCAGGCAGGTAAAAACAATGACCGCGCGGTTCGGACACGGCGATGATGTCCCCAATCTTGATTTCATCATGTAGCCATTCACTAAACTTGCCGCTTGGCAAACGGCGAATATGAAATTCCAGGGTATTGGATTCTTGCGGGATATTGGCAATCGAATAACTGCGCGTTAACCCGTCGGCTCTTTGTAGATTGACAAATTGTCCGGCGTTAAATTCGAATGCATCCTTAAAAGCAACGACCAGTAACAGAGTGTTTCGATTGAGCATTTCATTAACAACAACTGTTCCTTCGGTATAGAATTCCGATTGATCGGGCAGTTTAATAACCATGTCCTGCTCCGGATGACACTGACAGGCAAGAAAATGATTGAGTTTTTTTAAGGTGTTCTTTATTCCGGCCTGAGCGGCTTCCGGCGGTACAGTATCCGGACTGCGTACCATGCAGCTATGACAGGTGCCTTTTTTGCAGGCATAGGAAATATTGACATTTTCGCGTAATAACGCATCGAGCACTGTTTCATCAGGTTGGCAGGTATAAGTATTTTCTTCAACCGTTAATTTGACCATGACACCCTCCATTAAACCTGATTCCCTTATGTCCTGTTTTGGCATCAGGGAATCAGGTTAAGCGTTTATCTACCTAACACATCTTTTCGAGCGCTTTCGGCAATAGCAGCGGCTTCGGCAATCAAGTTAGCCGGCACATTCAATTCAACCAACGTGGCGCCCAGGTGCTCCATTACGGCATCAAAATGAGAATCGTCCAGCCCCATTTTTACCAGAGGAGCATGAACAGTGCGCATGTCCAGGCCTGTATAGTTATTTGGGCCGCCAAAAGCCATGGTAAAGAAAGCTTTTTGTTTGGCGATCTGTTTGTCCATATCGGTGCTATCAAAAAAACGATTAATGCGGTAATCGTTCAGGACCTTGCGGTAAAAAAGATCGACCGCCGCATTGACTGCAGCCTCGCCGCCTATTCTTTCGTAAAGTGTTTCACTCATCGTTGTCTCCTGATCGTTTAGTATGTGAGCCATCATTATTTCCTCAATAGAAATAGCCAAAAAAGTAACCAAGCAAAGTTGTCTACGGGCAAATAATAATGAATAAATTCAATATATGCAATATAAAAATATTATAAGTTAATTTTATTGCATTATGAGATTAAAAGATTGCTGTTTGAAAATAAAGCAGGGCCCGGTATTGACGAGATCGCTACCGCATTAAATCTTTCCCGCAACGCTGTACAACAGCATTAAAAATGCAGCACATCCATGTGCTGCGAGGGAGCATATTAATCAGGGCTTACTTTTGGTCAGTTACCGTCACACAAAGATTGGTCGGTTTTTGGTTGGCACCCAGGATTGGTTTCAAGGTAAAAGCGACAATCGATTCGACGCCGGCGTCACCCAAGTCGGCAACCGGCACTTTTTCGGCACTGATTTTATTGCCTTCCACTTTCCATTTGTAATCGGCATCGAAAGCCTTGTTTTTTCCAGAGTTGTCTAGGTCGACTTCAAAGTTGGCACCGGGACAAGCCGCGCCAGGCGCTTTCAAATCAAGTACATGCGCATGAAATCCGCTCTCTACTTGCTCGTACGAACTGTCGTCAATCGGCAGGTGCGTAACCAATACCAAGAGATTGTTACCGCCGTCGGTTAAAGCCCCATAACCGAATGCGCCAGATTTGCCATCAACCGGTATGGCCGCTTGAGTCTCGATTTCCAAGTCGAGTGTTTTATTGTTTCCCTTACTTTCCACTTCAACCTCCGTTTCTTTAATTACCAAGTAACCGGGGTGTTCTGCGGCATGAACCGTTGTTGTTGCTGTGATTAAAAGGCCGAGTGCTGCAGCCAATGTATTGATTTTGATGGTTTTCATGATTACTACCTCATATCTTGAATGTTAAATAGTATTGATTCGATACTATATTAACGCAGTAATTTTTTTTCCGCAATTTTTTACGTGTTCGACGGCTTTTTCGCAAAGCCATTCCTCCTAGAATTGAAGGGTATGGCGCTTTGCTATCGGACCGGTGAAAGCATTATTTCATTACGCACACCGTTTGTTGAGGTACCGAATTATTACATAAAGCCAGTTTCAATCTCCCAGCGCCGCATCCAGAATTTCTATCCAATGCCGGACGGGAATAGAGGTCATACTATGAATGTGCGTCATACAGCCGATATTGGCGGAAGCAATAACATCGGGTTCCGCACTTTCCAGTGCATTGACTTTATCCTGCAATAATCGCTGCGATAATTCCGGCTGCAACAGCGAATAAGTCCCGGCCGAACCACAGCACAAATGCGAATTGGCCACCGCGCTCAAGTCAAAACCCAGACCGCGCAACAAGGCCTCCACTGCGCCACCTAATTGTTGCCCATGCTGCAGAGTACAGGGTGATTGAAATGCCACCGTGCCGGTAATATCGGGTTTTAATGACGTTAAATCCTCTGTCGCCAGAACCTCAACCAAATCGCGTGTCGCGGCTGAAATACGTTGCGCTTTATCTGCGTAATGAGGATCATGTTTAAAGATGTCAGCGTATTCCTTCACCATCAAGCCACAGCCACTTGCCGTCATTACAATCGCTTCCACGCCCTGATCCAGATAGGGCAGCCACGCATCGATATTACGGCGCATGAAATCCAGGCTGTCCGCTTGTGCCGACAGATGATAACTTAACGCGCCGCAGCAACCCGCTTCCGGTGCAACTAAAAGGTTAATTCCCAATCTATCCAAAACCCGTGCAGCTGCTATGTTAATTGCAGGTGCAAGTGTGGATTGCACACAGCCCGCCAATACCAGCATCTTCCTTACGTGGATATTTTGTGGCACTGTTAAACCAGTCTGCCGCTCAGATGGAATTTTGCCGCGCAAATGCGCGGGTATCAGGGGCTTAAAGATTTGCATATACCGGAACAACAAGGCGAAACGTTGCGGATACGGTAAAACGGTACACAGCACGTGACGTTTAACCCGTTCCAGCCACGGACGGCGCACTTGTTGCTCAGCAACAGCGCGACCTATATCCAGCAAACGCCCATAATTTACTCCCGACGGGCAGGTCGTTTCGCAGGCACGGCAAGTCAGGCAGCGATCCAAATGTTGCAGGGTTTCTTCGCTGGCCAAAGACCCCTCCAATACTTGCTTGATCAGGTAAATGCGTCCACGCGGACCGTCGCGTTCATCACCCAGTATTTGATAAGTAGGGCAAGTGGCATTACAGAAACCGCAGTGTACACAGGCACGCAGAATGGCTTCGGCTTCCTGAGCCTGAAAAGTATTTTCTAATGAAATCAGCGGACGGGTCTGCATACATCACCAGCCCGCATATAAGCGCCCGACATTAAAAATGCCGTGCGGATCAAATGCCAGTTTAATGTTGCGATGTAGTTTTTCCAAACCCGTGGACAAGGGCTGAAATTCGCCACCCAAGGACGAGCGAAACCGGCAGGCATGACCACCGAATGCCCGTGCCGTTTGAAAAACCGTCTCTGCGGGTTGATCAGTTTTTAACCAGCGCAAGGCACCACCCCAATCGATAAACCAAGTTCCCGACAAATCAGGTTGAAGTGTCGCTGAAGCCAGCGACAAACGCCACAGCGTTGTCTCATCCTGAAAAAAAGCCAGTCTTTGCTCGCGTACATCCGCCCAAAACGAAGCAGCCTCGTCATCAGGAAGCACATCGCCGCCAAGCTTTTGCTGCGCAGCTGCAATAGCTTTTTCTGCACCAGACAACCTAATTCGCACAGCTTCGCCATCAAAACAAACCGCTGATAACGGCCAGTTCTGGGCTGCCCAGCGATTCATCTCCACCAGCGCGGCATCAGGGGTCATATTAAATATCAACGTGGCATCCGTTTCCGGCCGCGGCAACACTTTCATCGAAATGTCCAGTACCACGCCCAGCGTACCGAGCGCGCCCACCATCAATCGCGATACATCAAAACCGGCGACATTCTTCATCACTTCGCCGCCAAATTTGAGGATTTCCCCATTACCATTCAACAGCTTTACTCCCAGTACAACATCGCGTACAGCACCTGTGTAGGGTCTACGAGGGCCGGATAAACCAGTTGCTACTGTACCGCCCAAAGTCGCATCCGGTCCATAATACGGTGGCTCAAAAGCCAGCATCTGCCCGCGTTCTGCCAAAACCTGCTCGATATCGGCCAATCGCGTACCGCAACGAGCCGTGATAACCAGTTCGGTTGGCTCATAACTGATGATGCCACAGTGTCCGGCAACCGGCAGCGGCTCACCTTGCGCCGACCGGCCATAAAACGCTTTACTGCCGCTACCGATGATGTTCACAGAGGTTTTATCGGCAATCGTGGCTAACACACGCTCGCGTAACTTCGCACATAAATCAAAGCCTGATTCAGTCATCGGATTAAAACCTGTCGAGTTCGGGGTGCGGGGTTTGGCCATGATGGACATGCAGCGCACCAAATTCGGCACAGCGGGGGAGACTTGGAATTGCCTTGCCTGGATTCAGCAAGCCACGTGGATCGAATGCCGCTTTGAGCGCATGAAACTGGCGCAATTCGGCGCCGGAAAACTGGATACACATCTGGTTTATTTTCTCCATGCCCACACCGTGTTCACCGGTAATCGTGCCGCCGGCCGCTACGCATAGTTGCAAAATTTTACTGCCGAATTGTTCAGCACGGACCAAATTACCCAGCTGATTAGCATCGTATAAAATCAAGGGATGTAAGTTACCATCGCCGGCATGAAATACATTAGCTACGGCAAGACCAAATTCTGCCGATAAAGCTGCGATACCGCGCAGTACTTCAGCCAAACGCCTTCTGGGAATCGTGCCATCCATACAATAATAATCCGGCGACAAGCGTCCGACGGCAGGAAATGCCGCCTTGCGTCCCGCCCAAAACTTTTTACGCTCGGCTTCGTTCTGCGCCAGACGCACTTCAGTTGCGCCGTTGGCTAATAAAATGGCTTGTGCCTTCGCCAAATCAGCAACCACTTGCTCAGCCATGCCATCCATTTCACAGAGCACCAGGGCAGCGGCTTCAACCGGGTAACCTGCATGAACAAATGCTTCGGAAGCACGAATCGCAAGGTTATCCATCATTTCCAGGCCTGCGGGTAATAATCCTGCACCTATGATTGCGGCGACCGCCTCACCCGCTTGTTCAATGACGGCAAATGCCGCCAGCAATGTCGAAGCAGTGTCCGGCAACGGCAATAATTTGAGCGTGACTTCAACAATCACACCCAATAAACCCTCCGATCCAGTCACCACCGCCAGCAAATCATAACCCGCGCTGTCCAGGCCCGCCCCACCCAGCGAAATCAATTCGCCTTCGACCGTCAGTATTTTGAGCGCAAGCAGATTATGCACAGTCAGACCGTACTTCAAACAATGCACGCCGCCGGCATTTTCCGCCACATTGCCGCCTATCGTACAGGCGATTTGTGAAGACGGATCAGGTGCGTAATACAGGCCGAAGGGGGCAGCCGCTTCCGATACCGCCAAATTGCGCACACCCGGTTGCACACAGGCACTACGATTATCGGGGTCAATGGCCAAAATACGGGTGAACTTGGCCAGACTTAGCAACACGCCGTTAGCCACCGGCAACGCGCCGCCGGAAAGCCCTGTTCCCGCCCCACGCGCCACTACCGGTACCCTGTGTTGATGACACAGACGCATCACTGCCTGTGCCTGTTCGACAGTTTCCGGCAATACCACCAGCCACGGCAATACCTGGTAAGCCGACATACCATCACAATCGTAAGGCCGCATAGCTTCAGGAGTGGACAGTATATTTTCAGCTTTAAGAAACTGGCTTAACTGGTGCAGAAACGCGGCTTTATCGACTGTGTGGGCAATGTGTTCGGCTGAGTGTTCATGATGATTCATTGGTGTTGGTTCGAAGTGATGCAATCAAGCTTGAGCATGAGACACATGTTCTCATCAAAGTTGATTAAATCAATACTCCCATCCCCCGGAAACCGTGATAAGAGATCCGGTCATCGCTTCCGGGCTATCAAATATCAGCCATTTAACAGTTTTTCCAATTTCATCCGGACGAATTGGACGACCGTAAGGGATTTGGTCAGCCATAATTTGACGTTCTTCGGCCGAAATTTGCCCTTCTTCAACCAGGCCGGGGCAGATGGCGTTGACTCTTACTTTAAATGGCGCCAGTGCAGTGGCCAGGCTTTTGGTTAATACGGCAACCCCTGTTTTTGCAGCGCAATAGCCGGTAGACATGGGCCTGGCCATGATGTTTTCAACGCCAGAAAAGGCAAAGTTGATAATATGGCCGTGGCTTTTCTGTAATGCTTCAAGAGCATAGTGGCTGGCATTGAAACAGGTGCTTAAGTTTGAATGAATATCTTGTTGCCATTCACGGGGCGATATTTCCAATATATTTTTGTAAACAAAAGGTCCAACAACGTTGATTAATACATCGAGGCTTCCGAATCCATGCAACGTTTCCTGGATCAATATCTCGGCCGATGAAGGTTGAGTCAAGTCGGTTTTAAACAGCATGTTGCTGATATTTTTTTCGTTCAGCCAATTTTTTAGAGAATCGGCTTTAGCCTGGTTTGAATAATATTGTAAGGCCAATTTGACTGGATGCTCGATAAGCGCTTTCGCCACAGCTATGCCGATATCTGAATTGCTGCCGGTGATTAAAATGGTTTTCATTAAATTCTCTGATTAAAGTGGTTTAGCTTTGGTTCATTCTTTATTGCCACGAGTCTGTTAGGGTTGGGGTTGTGCAATGCATTACAACAAAGTAGTAGCATAGGGCACATGTTCTCAGCAAACTTCAAATGGGGAAAAGAATTTTTATTTTTCCAGCGACTAAAATGAAAATCGCGCTGATCAGGAAGTAAAGTTATGGTGTGGGTTGCCAAAAAACGGTAACCTAAGCCATCGGACTTTGCCTGGTCATAAAACTTACATATTCGAGTTCTAAGATAGTCAGCAATTATATATGACCGTTTTTGCTATTGTTTAAACTACAGCATACTTTTAAAACTAAACAAGTCCCTATATCATCGAACGTTATGCTTAACAAACCGACTCTATGGAACTCTCGCTGTTAACGCTGAATCTTCATACTTATGAACAACATCCCCGCCACTGTTCATTTGACACAATGCATCAACATGAGCGTGAGGTGAAAATCATCGCCGAAGCGATAGCTCATTTAAGGATTGATGTCATTTGTTTTCAGGAAGTTGGGGAATATATGCACGACCCAATCACTACCCCATACGGCGAATCGCCTTCCAACATGGCTTTTCGGATTTGTAATAAATTACGTCAGTGGGGGCTTTGGTATCATATCCATCAGGACTGGAGTCATATCGGATTTAATCGTTGGCGGGAAGGTACAGCCATCATGAGCCGCTATCCGATGCAACATAACTTTTCGGCTTATGTTTCCGTAGATCATAGCAAAGACAATTATATGTCTCGGAATATCACCGTGTCGTGCATTGTCGTTCCGTGGTTCGGATTGTTGCATGTCGCCAATGTTCATTTAAGTTGGGCGCATCACGGCTTTTATGAAGAATACTTTAACCTCCAAAAACTGATCTATTCACGTTTGCATTTCGGCGTCCGAGGCGATTTAATCGTCGGCGATTTCAACGCGCCCGCCGGTGAACATGCCTACAATCATATCGTAGGAAACATGGAATATGTGGATCAATTCTACGAATTACACCCTCACCGTTTTTACCAGCCGAGCTATCAGGGTCAAATAGACGGATGGAAAAACTACCCGCCCAAACGCATCGATTATATCTTCAAACGCAACGGTAACCCGATGCAAATCAAAGCCATGGATGCCATCTTCAACGATAATTTTTATCCAGTGGTTTCCGATCATTTCGGCTATCTGGCAAGATTCGAGATGTTTTGATATTTCTGTTTGCCTTATCCCATTAACTGATATTCAATATACAAGCTCATTGTTGCACAGATTTAATCACCGGATTTTATCGGGTTAGCAACGCTGTCAAGATAATCATTCACCGAATCAATGAGGATCACACAATGCTTATTAACGATGTGAATCTAAAACTGAAATTTTCTCTATGGTTGTTATTGGGCAGCCTGGTTGTTTCGAGCATAGCAGAATGCGGTAGCCTTACTTCTAAAACCGAATCCCCTGTGAAGCCGATGCCACTGTTTGATGATCTCGGCGCGCATCATTATCCGGTATCGATATCGGTTCCGGATGCGCAACGCTATTTTGATCAAGGCTTGATATTAGCATTCAGTTTCAATCATTCAGAAGCCGCACGCTCGTTTCAGGAAGCATACCGCCTCGATCCGAACTGTGCGCTCTGTTACTGGGGCGAAGCCTTGGTATTAGGACCTAATATTAATGCACCGATGGCCGCCTCCGTTGTACCGCAAGCCTACAAATCGGCGCAGCAATCGCTGGCCCTTGCGAAAAATGCAACGGAAAAAGAACAAGCGCTGATATCGGCCTTGGCCAAACGCTATAGGAAAACAGCAACCACAAATCGCAGGCCGCTTGATGAAGCTTATGCAGTAGCGATGCGCGGCGTTGCCCGGCGTTTTCCCGGCGACGCTGTCATTGCCGCATTATTTGCCGAATCGCTGATGGATTTGCACCCGTGGAATTTCTGGACCAAGCAAGGTAAAGCCCAGCCGTGGACTCCGGAGATCATTGCCACTTTGGAGCGCGCCCTGGAAATCGATGCCAGTAATCCATTAGCCAATCACTTGTATATTCATGCCATGGAAGCATCGCCCTACGCCGCAAAGGCAATTCCCAGTGCCCAGCGATTGCCGTCGCTGGTGCCGGGATCCGGCCATCTGGTACATATGCCTGCGCATATTTATATTCGGGTCGGTCGCTATCGGGATGCGATCTTGGCCAACCAGCGCGCAGTCAAGATTGATCAGGGTTATTTAAGCCATGCCCACGCCGAAAGCATTTATACGATTGCTTATGTCCCGCATAATTACCATTTTTTGTGGGCGGCCGCTATTAAAACAGGGCAGAAGCAATTAGCCTCGAAAGCTGCCGCCGATGCCGCAGCCCAAGTCAAACCGGAACTGATGCGCGAACCCGGATTCAGCGGCACCTTGCAGCATTTCTACACGCTTCCGCTCTATACTAAAGCGCTGTTCGGAGAATGGGACGCCATTTTAGTGGCACCCGCACCGCCAGCGGATCTGCTGTATCCTGCCGGAGTTTGGCATTATGCGCGCGGCTTGGCACTGCTCAGGAAAGGCAAGCTTGATGAATCCGCACGCGAACTCAAAAAGCTTGAGAAAATTACTAAAGATCCCGCTGTCGCCAAATTAACCATTTTCGATCTGAATCCGGTAACACAGATTCTGCAAATAGCCGCGGAAATGCTGCGTGGAGAACTTGCCGCGCAGAATAAGGATTACGACAAAGCAACTGCCCATCTACAGCGTGCAGTCGAACTTGAGGACGGCCTCAATTATACCGAACCCAAAGACTGGTATTTGCCGCCACGCCAGGTACTTGGGGCAATATTGCTTGAAGCCGGACAAGCCGGGAAAGCAGAACAAGCCTATCGGCAGGATTTGGTTTATCACCCGCAAAATGGCTGGTCGTTGTTTGGGCTTGCCCTCAGTTTACGGAAACAAGGAGAAAATCGTGATGCAGACAGTATAAATCTGCAATTTTCAGAGGTTTGGGCCGATGCCGATGTAACGCTGATTGGCTCGCGGTTTTGACAGGAAAAATTTGGCATACATCGAAGCTACGTAGCCAGGGTTCTGCTTTCATTAATTTAGTTAACAACTATTTACCTTTAAAGCGCCGTGTTTTGTGCATCTGCTTGACTTTAGGAGCCGGCAGTTGGACGGGCAGGTTTCCAGCCCAATTCGGCCAGAGCTAGCAAACAAAAAACAGCTCCAGTGTAAAACGTTACAGTCGCGCCATACCGATCCCAGACAAATCCAGCCAATCCGCTGGCAACCAGCATGGCTAAACCACTTATGAGATTGAATAACCCATAAGCAGTTCCGCGCAAATCGGTTGGGGCAGTATCGGCCACCATGGCAGCCAATAGACCTTGCGTCATGCCCATATGGATACCCCATAGCGCAACCCCAGCCATGAGCGTACTCCAGTGATTGCTATGGGCCAAGATTAGATCGGCGGCAATCAGCACGATCAGACCAAGCGCCAGTAACGAGTTATGTGATACTCGGTCGGAAAGTTTGCCGAACGGATATGCTGAAACTGCATAAATCAAGTTCATCGCCACCATCACCAATGGCACCAGTGCGACAGGGATTCCTGCCTGTTGTCCGCGCAATACCAGAAACGCGTCGCTAAAACGTGCCAGCATAAAAATTGCACCTATGATCACTACCCGCCAATAGGATTTATTCAGGCGTTGCAGATTTTTCCGCCGGATCGGATTCATTCTTTTTTCGGATTTGGAGCGCTCCGGTTCCCGAATCCCGAAAAAAAGGAGAGTGACGGCGAACATTCCCGGAATGACCGCTACCCGGAAGACTGCTCTAAAATCGTTAGCCCAGAGCAGCATTAAGCCAACTGCCAGTAATGGGCCCAGGCAAGCACCCACGGTATCTAACGCCTGGCGCAGGCCGAATGCTGCGCCCCATAAGTGTGGCGGTGTAATATCGGCGACCAGTGCGTCCCGGGGAGCACCGCGTACGCCTTTGCCTATTCTGTCAAGCAAACGAGCGGTCAGCACGACTCCGGAACTGGAGGCAAGGGCAAACAGGGGTTTGGAGAACGCTCCCATTGCATAACCAAACACAGCTAGTCCTTTGCGTTTGCCGATATAGTCGCTCAAAATCCCTGAAAAAACTTTTACGATCAATGCCGTGGATTCGGCCAAGCCTTCAATAATGCCAACAGCAAAGACACTGGTACCGAGTATCGTTACCATGAACAGGGGAAGCAGGCTATGAATCATCTCTGATGAGATATCCATTAATAGGCTGACAAAACCGAGTACCCAAATACCTCCTGGAAGCTGACGCAAAGTATTACTGTAGGGGATCATTGAATTTAACCCTAATGGTGATGGTGTTGAATGAGCTTCGTTACATTCAGAGAGCAGGCGTGATCAGTCGTACCCAGCTCAATTTGCAGGGTGCTATGCTGAACGGAGTAGCGTTCTTTAAGGGTCATTACGATTTCATCCATGAAGGCATCGCCAGGGTGTCCGGCGGGCATGACCAGATGAACTGTCAGCGCAGTTTCGGTGGTACTCAAGCCCCAAATGTGCAGATCATGAATGTCTGTAACCCCATCTAATTGGCATAGATAGGCGTCAATTGCCGGCGCATCAATCTTTGCAGGCACAGCACTTAAGGCCAGTTGCAAAGATTCATGCAGCAAACTCCATGTACCGATCAGGATCACGAGCACAATAACAAGACTAACAGCCGGATCGAGCCAGTACCACTTGGTGTAAAACATAGTGGCTCCAGTAATCACGACGGCAAGTGATACCGCAGTGTCTGCCGCCATATGCAGGTAAGCGCCGCGAATGTTTAAATCCCCTTTGCTGCCTTTCATCAAGAGCAGCGCGGATAGTCCGTTGATAACGATCCCAATCGCAGCCACAATCGATATGGTTAAGCTGGCTATGGCCGGCGGTTGTGAAAAGCGATGAACTGCTTCCCATGCAATCGCCCCGCATGCCACCAGAAGCAGCATGGCGTTAGCAAGTGCAGCCAAAATGGAGGTACTGCGCAGTCCGTAGGTATAACGTTTACTCGGCTGCCTGCGAGTTAATATAATAGCACCCCAGGCCAACAGCAGGCCCAGGACATCGGAGATGTTATGTCCGGCATCGGCTATTAACGCTGTTGAATTGGTAATGAATCCATAGGTAAACTCAACTGCCACAAATACCGTATTTAGAAAAATTGTGATTATAAAAATCCGCCCCTGGTTATTGGGAGTGGCGTGAAGGTGATGCCCTTCAGAATGATTGTGGTTGTGATGATGTGCCATTAATTTATTCCGTGCCTGACAAAAAATAACCTGTGAAAGTATTGAAGTGCTTAAGATATTTAAGGCGATTTCCTAAATCATATTATCATTTAACGCAACTAAAGAAACTGTCATTGATGGGCTAATTTCCAGTCTTAGGATTGGGAAACAGTGAACAGGTAGACCTTTTCCAGTCAAGATGAAGGATAGGGGGTGTCGGTGATAAAAATTGAAGCAGTTATAACATAGAGTAAATATCAATTGATGAACAAGGGTGAAATCAATGAAAGCAATGGTTTTGAAAAGACTCTGCAACCTTACAGAAAACCATACGCCACTGGAACTTATGGAACTGCCCGTTCCCGTTCCTGGCGATGAGGAGATTCTACTGAAAGTTTCAGCATGCGGGGTTTGCCATACCGAGCTGGATGAAATTGAGGGACGCACGCCACCCAGGCAATTACCGATAATTCCTGGGCATCAAGTGGTTGGTCGAGTTGAAGCCATCGGCAGTCAGGTAAGCGATATTAATATAGGCGACCGGGTTGGTGTCGCCTGGATTTTCTTAGCTTGCGGAACCTGTAAATTCTGTCTAGCAGGCAACGAAAATCTGTGCCAGTCTTTCGAGGCGACAGGACGTGATGCCAATGGCGGCTATGCCCAGTTTATGACTATTGCAGAAAGTTTCGCTTATGCAATTCCTGATGCTTTTTCCGATGTACAAGCAGCGCCTTTGCTTTGCGCCGGTGCAATCGGTTATCGGTCGCTTCGTTTGACGGGTCTGAATGATGGGCAACGCTTGGGTTTAACAGGTTTTGGCGCATCCGGTCATCTGGTATTAAAAATGGTCAAATACAGGTATCCGAATACTGAAGTGTATGTTTTTGCCCGAAACGCAGAAGAAAGAGCATTTGCACGAGAGCTAGGTGCGATGTGGACAGGAGAAACTAAAGAACATGCCCCGCATAAACTGGACAGTATTATTGATACGACACCGGCATGGGAACCTATCGTCGAGGCTTTGGCAAATCTGGAATCCGGCGGCAGGCTGGTGATTAATGCAATCCGCAAAGAAGGCGACAAGCACAGTTTGCAGAAGCTTGATTATCCGACCCACCTCTGGCTGGAGAAAGAGATAAAGAGCGTTGCCAATATTACCCGTAGCGATGTAAAGGAGTTTTTGAGCCTGGCGGCTGAGATGAATCTCAAGCCCGAGGTTCAGGTATTTGCATTGGAGCAGGCAAACGAAGCTTTGTTTGAGCTGAAAGCTGGGAAGATACGCGGTGCCAAGGTGTTAAAAATAGATTAATGCGTATAAGTTCAGATATGATGTGGCTATATTAAACAATGAGTCAGCACTCATGCTGTTATCGAATGACTGCAATCAGCAAGGAACTTTCATTTATATGTATTGTTTACTTAAGTTGAAATCCTGTAATCTTTGCTTTGTATGGTAAATATTCATTATCATTGCAGCTAGTGTCTAAACGCATAAATCCTTGTTACGCTAAAAATGATTAAAATCATTGGGTTGGTTTTAAAGATAATGATGCTTATTTTTGCAGTTGACCACTAGTTACGCGATAAATACCCAGCGCAATTTAAATATAATATTCAGAACCATTAGGAAACAAAATGACACTTAAATCCATTTGCAATCGTGAAGTTGTGATTGCACAAAAAAACGATACTCTTGTGGAAGTAGCCAAGCTGATGCGCGAGTATCAAGTCGGAAGCATTGTTATTGTCGAAGAGCGAAACGGCTTGAGATATCCAGTTGGTATTGTAACGGACAGAGACCTTGTCATTGAATTGATCGCCAAAGAAGTTGACATTAATTCGGTTACCCTTGGCGACGTCATGTATCGAGATATCATCCTGGGGAAAGAAAACGATGATATTAACGAAACTATAAAGATCATGCGTCAAAGAGGCATCCGTCGTCTTCCAGTGGTTGATGACAGAGGCGTACTGGTTGGAATTGTCACCATGGATGATCTCATTGATCTGATTGCTGAGGAGTTGAAAGACCTCGTCGCACTGATAGGAAAACAGCAGAATCTGGAAAAGGGATGCCGATAAACCTCGGATCCTGAATTGAGAACGAACGATGGCAGAGAGGTCCGGCTCTACATCGAATAACAAATGGTCTGCCAAGGTTACACGGGAGAGCAATGCTTTAAGCCTTGAAAAAGGTGTTTTTACCTGGAAAGATCCCAAGGCAATAGCACAGTCGCTTAAAGATTCAGCCGAAGCCAGCACCCGTCGAAAAGCCGAACCATACCGTTCGGCAATGTCTATGCTGGTTTTTTATATCAATCGTGCCGGGAAAAATCTGCACCGTGACCAGCTCCGTATTTTAGAAGAGGCAAAGCAGATGTTGCGGGACTTGTATGGAAAAAGTTGATCATGCTCCTGCAACTCAACAACCTTTATGGTTGGATTAATTTGAATAATGAAAAAATCAAATTTATTGTAATGGGCGAATTCAACTCATAAATGCAACACCCAGCAAATTATCGGCTTTAAGGGCAGCCATGTCACAAAATACTTCCCATGGTGTTTTGTAGTTTAATTTTTTTCTAGGCCTGTGGTTAAGTCCTGCCAACGCTTTGTTGGCGTCGTCTCGAGTGATCTGATCCAATGGCTGCTTCTTCGGAAAATATTGTCTTAATAAGCCGTTATGGTTTTCATTTAAGCCACGCTCCCAGGAGTGATGGGGCTTGGCAAAATAGGTATCACAAGCTAATACCTTGGCGATGTCTACATGCCGATAAAACTCATGACCATTATCAATAGTGTTGGTACGAACCCAAGTAGCAAAAGGCTTTAGGGCTTGAATAATAGCGTCTTTAGTTAGCTCGGCTTCTTTACGAACAATCGGGATAACCAGATTCAATTTGGATACCCGCTCCGTTAAAGTAACCAACACGCCCTGATGACCTTTGCCTATGACGGTGTCGGCCTCCCAATCACCTAAGCGGGTCTTTTCTGTCACTATAGCGGGACGTTCATCAATGTCCACACGGTAAGGTATCGTGCCCCGATAGTCATTTTTACCATACCGCTTACGATATGGCTTGGCTTGATGTCGCAAGTGCTTATTAAAAAACATCAAAGGTAGTCATTTATATAGCCGTCAATAGGTATTTGTACGAATTGTAATAAGGAGTAAATTAAGAAACCATTAAATGTCTCACTCAAACCCATAGTAACAATTGAATATTAAGAGTGGGTTTGACTTTACTGCCAAGCAAAACTGAACGGTAAAAACTAGCTTGAGCCTATGACTTGGTGTTGATTAGCGCTAGTGGTTGCTTTGAATCATTCTATGTTACCGGTGGGAGCGAGAGAATTTAAACTCTAGATCGGGCAACAGCTTCATAATTGCCTGACATTTCAGCATTAGGTAAAGAAAGGATCGTAGGTAACAACGATTGTCGAGAGAGATGATCCCACAACGCTTTAGCCCAAATTATCCGTCATACAGCGTTATTTGTTGACCTTTCAACAAAAACAATTGTTTTGGAATGTATACATATATTCTTGTTATTTTTCTAAAGCATATTCGTTAGATTGGCTTTAAGTATTTGAATTAAATAAGGAATAGAATTATGAATCGCTTTGCTGTTATTTCAATGATGATTTTTATGTTGGTATCCTCTGTTCCTGCATCGGCTATTGCGGGTGGCGCTGACAAGAAGCTCGGGATTAATAGTACAGAAACGCAACCGACGCAGAGTAAAGTCGCCTTCGAAAAGAACCCACATTCACTTGCCGCTATCGAGACGATTCAAAACAAGACAGGGGGCACTCTGTCTGTAACATGGGGCGATCGGGGTTCCCCTCAGGCCATTTACGGGAAAATGGGCAATTACGGTAAGGCGAGCAAATCGGCTGCGCTGCAATTTCTCTCTCAACAAGCAGCTTTGTTCAAACTTCGTCCTGATGTCGCCGACCTTAAGCTGATCGACCAGAAAAAGACCCCTGGCGGCGAACATTTCACTTTTCAGCAAAATTATGCGGGGGTCAAAGTGTTCAGCGGCAAAATCTCGGTCAGTTTTGATTCTCAGGGAGATGTTTCAGTTGTCGGTGGAGATTACTTCGATGAAATTAACCTGACCACAATCAAACCCGAGATCAACGCACAGATTGCCCGGCAGACGCTGCTCCAGTTTGTAGGCAAAAATACACCAATTCCGGCGAGCATCAACGAATTGGTGGTTTACGTCGACGATCAGAACGAGGCTCATCTGGTTTACCATATTATCCAGCCGATGCCTAACAAAAACGGCCAGTCCCCCACCTATGAGGCATTCGTAGATGCTGTCTTTAACAGCATCGTCGGTACTCCGCGCGATATCAACAAATATGCGGATGGCCAAATCTACAGAAATGGTAACGCGATGGCCGCGACCGGTGATTCGGCTCTGAAGGATACCAGTCTGGTTCCCTTAACAGCCTACCAAATCTTGCCATTACTGGGTCTTACATCGACAACCGGCCTCATTGGGCAGTACTGTGATGTTTACACGCTGACTGCCGCCAACAACCGCGCAACGCCCGACGAAAACGGTAACTATCTCTATACTCGCAACAGGACGCCGAGCGTGGGTGCCAAGTTTGACGCTGTTAATACTTATTTTTACGTCGACTTTGCACAGCGCTACATTCAGTTACTCGGCTTCACCAATATCAACCATCGGTCGGTGCGGATCAATGTGAACGGCGTTACTGACGACAATGCGTTCTATCAGCCAAACGGCAGTGGAAGCGGCGATGTTGTGCTCGGTTCAGGCGGAGTTGATGATGCCGAAGATGCGGAAGTCGTGCTTCACGAATACGGCCATGCTATACAGGACAGCTCCAACCCCAATATCTGGAATGGCGATAGCACGTCGGGGTTTATCGCTCGCACGGGGGCGATGGGCGAGGGCTGGAGCGATTATTGGGCTGTCTCGATCACCACCCAACATTTCAATCAGGCCGGCACGATCTATGCCACCGCATTGGGGGAATGGGATGCATCGTCCTATTCGTCCTCGGTACCTCCGACACTCCGCTCGATCACCTCGTCCAAACATTATCCCGATTCAGTTGTGGACGAAGTGCATGACGATGGTGAGATCTGGTCCTCGACGCTTTGGCAGATTCGCGACGATTTTATTGCCCTGGCAGGGAACTACGCCATAGGCGCGCAGCAGGCTGACAAGCTGTTCCTGGAAGCGCACTTTCTGTTGACTTCAGAAAACAACACCTTTACGGACGGTGCAAATGCGATTTTGATGGCGGCCCAGAACCTGAATTACACCTTGGCGCAACAGGAAGCGATCAGAAACCGTTTCAATGAGCGTGGTATCCTGGGCGAATCACCACCGTGCTCTTCCTCAACATCGACCATCAACGTCGACAGTTCAGCCAATGGCACGCTGGAAGCAACCGACTGCCTCTCCATGATACCCACGGGCGGCACTTACTACGACGACTTCACATTCCAGGCCATCGCAGGGACTTCGTATACAATCACACTCAACTCAACGGCTTTCGACGCCTATCTTTATTTGTTGAACGGTGGCACCGTGCTGGCGCAGAATGACGACGGCAACGGTGGCAGGAATTCCAGGATTGTCTACACGCCGGCGGTTTCCGGGACACTGACGATTCACGCTACCTCCTACAGCGCCAGAGCGACCGGGGTCTACACGGTGGCGGTCACGACAGCGTCATCTACCCCGGCAGCGCCTTCCGGCTTGACAGCATCGGCGGCCTCGTCCTCGCGGATCAACCTGTCCTGGACAGACAATAGCACCAACGAAACCGGTTTTATGATCGAGCGTAAAACTGGTGCGGCGGGTACCTGGGGGCAGATCGCCACGGCGGGAGTTAACGCCACCAGCTATGCTGACACTGGCTTGGCAGCGTCCACCAACTATGTCTACCGTGTCCGCGCTAACAACGCTGCGGGCCCCTCGTCCTACTCGAACGAGGCCAGCGCCACAACCACTCCGGCATCGCTTTGTTCGTCTTCGTCTTCGGCCATCGCCGTGGGTGGTTCAGCCAATGGCAGCCTGGCAACGACCGACTGCACCTCGACGGTGCGTTCGGGCGGAACCTATTACTACGACAACTTCACGTTCCAGGCCGTCGCCGGCACACGGTATACGATCACGCTCAACTCAACGGCCTTCGACGCCTATCTTTATCTGTTGAACGGCGCCACCGTGCTGGCGCAGAATGACAACGGCAACGGTGGCAGGAATTCCAGGATTGTCTACACGCCGGCGGTTTCCGGGAC
>CAYVFT010000039.1:0-5524 GCA_964450225.1 uncultured Crenothrix sp.
AAAGTTAGGCTGCGTCCATTCAACCCTGTGTCGGCTTTGAGCAGGTATAAACAAAAAATCTCCAGGAAACATCCTTACCAACATTTGGTTTTTCTCAAAAAATAGTATTGCTTCTCCTTGAAGCAGGATTACCCATTCATCATTTGTTTGATCATACCATTGCCCTGCAGGTGTAACGTGACCATTGGAAACAATCCGTTCAATACGGATGTTATCTTTTTTGATAATACATTCAAACAGCTCATCAGGTAATTGCTCAGGAATACCGGAAAAAATATTAGTTGAAAAAGGATTCATGTACGTCTTTTGAGTCGATTGAAAATACACATCTCATAGAATTGAAGAATAGCAGGGGGAATGGGAGTAATCAAAGAGCAATTATTCTTAGTATGGCTAATGATTAGAAAACCAGTGCTATTGTATAATGAACATTTGTTAAAACTAAATTCATTCGGTTTATGGACGAGGTTTTAGAAACTTTAGGGAGAAAGAGAATTTATAACGCATCTTCTGATTCATTTGATTTTGATAATGAATTGCCAAAAGCCGTTGCTGTTATCGGTGGTGGTCCCGCTGGCTTAATGGCTGCGGAAGTTCTAACAGAAGCGGGCATAAAGGTTGATCTCTTTGATGCCATGCCTTCTGTAGGGCGTAAATTTTTGATGGCCGGTAAAGGTGGAATGAACATTTCTCACGCCGAACCATACGATAAATTCTTATCGCACTATGGTGCTCGTCGAGCTTATATTGAACCGATGCTGGATCAATTTACTCCTCAAGCCCTGCGTGAATGGGTAAAGGCTCTGGGCTTTGATACTTTCATTGGTTCGTCAGGTCGGGTATTTCCTGCTGACATGAAAGCTGCTCCCCTGTTACGTGCATGGTTGCACAGACTGCGTGTTGCTGGTGTTAATTTTCATATGCGACATCGATGGCTTGGCTGGACTCAAGATGAAAACGCCATGCTTACTTTTGCAACGCAGGAAGGCGAACGCAAAATAAAACCAGATGCCCTAGTACTGGCACTGGGCGGTGGTAGTTGGCCGCAACTTGGTTCTACTGGAGCGTGGGTGCCGTTACTTGCCCAGCGAGGTATTTTGGTCGTCCCCCTGAAACCGTCAAACTGTGGATTTGATGTACTCTGGAGTGAGCATTTTCGCAACCGGTTTGGCGGACAACCGTTAAAATCAATATGCGTGTCTTTTAACAATGCTGAAGGTGTTGAGGTTCGGCAACAAGGTGAATTGGTTGTGACCGCTAATGGAGTTGAAGGTGGGATAGTTTATAGTCTTTCAGCTCAGTTGCGGGATGAGATTGCGACCACAGGGTTTGCAGTTATTAATATTGATTTGCTTCCTGATAAAGAATTGCCGCTGCTCATTGATAAAATGTCGCTGCCTCGAGGCAAACTTTCGTTGGCAAATCATCTTCGTAAACGTATTGGTATTGATGGAGTGAAAGCCGGATTAATCAGAGAAATAGTTGCTGCGTCTGATTTAGAAAATCCTGACCTACTTTGTTCAGCCATCAAGTCATTGCCGATTAAATTGATTGCTACCAGGCCAATTGATGAAGCGATCAGCAGTGCGGGCGGAATTCCATTTGAGGCGCTCGATGAGTGCTTAATGATACGGTCCATGCCAGGTGTGTTTTGTGCGGGTGAAATGTTGGACTGGGAAGCACCAACTGGAGGCTATTTGCTAACAGCATGTCTTGCAACTGGACGGGCGGCGGGTTTAGGGGCAGTAAATCGCCTGAAAGGTATGACCGATTCGAAAGCACTGACGGGATTATAGTTATCCAGATAAGTTATGTCCTCCTTCCATTGGGTTTGTTCTTATGTCGACATCAGAAGTGAAAAAAATTTTATAACCAATATATCAACACACTGAAGCTATTCATATTGAATTACACTTTACAAATACAAAGCAAAATATGAGCGATAGAATGACCTTATCAGAGCCATTGTTTCAAAATTTTTCCAGAGCAGTAATTTAGGTGCGGCTATGAAAACTCCAAAAAGTCTAGAACCATTGGTGCAAGACGGCCTTGTCGATGAAGTTATCCGCCCTCTAAAAAGTGGCAAGGAGGCTGCTGTCTATGTTGTGCTCTCTGAAGGTGAGATTCGCTGTGCCAAAGTCTATAAAGAGGCGAATAAACGCGGCTTCCATAAACAAGCCTTGTACCAGGAAGGGCGAAAAGTGCGAAATAGTCGACAGGCTCGCGCTATGGAAAAAAACACCCGGTTTGGACGTAAACAGCAGGAAGAGGTGTGGCAAAATGCCGAGGTCGATGCTTTATGTCGTCTTGCCGCTGCGGGTGTACGTGTTCCGCAGCCCTATAACTTTGTTGAAGGTGTGCTGCTAATGGAACTGGTCACTGACAAACACGGAGCCGCTGCTCCCAGGCTTAACGATCTTGAATTAACCAGCGAACAAGCTCTGGAGTATCATGCCATCCTGATTAAGGAAGTGGTCAGAATGCTTTGTGCTGGTCTTGTCCACGGAGATCTGTCCGAATTCAATATACTCGTTGACGAACATGGTCCGGTAATTATTGATTTGCCCCAGGCTGTTGATGCAGCGGCTAACAATAACGCTGCCAGGATGCTGGAACGTGATGTTAATAATCTGGCCGCCTATTTTGGACGTTTTGCACCTGAACTGCTTGGAACCCGCTATGGCAAGGAAATCTGGAAGATTTATGAGAGCGGAAATCTGACTCCTGACGTCAAACTGACCGGTCATTTCAAGGCTAGTGATAAGCAGGCCGATGTTAAAAGTGTCATGAGGGAAATAAATGATGCGAGAAATGAGGCGATAAGACGCCGGTACGGACAAGAAGACCATTAGGAAAGCACAAGAATTCAAAAGATCAATGGATACGGTTTTTTAAGAATTTGTAAGCCAATTGCGAATTCTTACCTGCTTAGACTGTCGTTTATAGCAAATTATTTTGAAAGTGCGGATGACTATTCCTGAAGTCTGGTCATCCATGGATCCTTGATATAAGGATCCACATGAAAGGCAAGTGATTCGGGTTTATGTAACAGGCCGTCCTCACCCGAAGCATTAGGGTTTAATTGCCTCTTTTCCACGAAATCGACCATTCGACGCGCGTTATAAATCACTAATACACGATTGCCGGTGCTACTGGGATAAATTTGATAAGCCACGTTATTTTCTGCAAACACAGGGTTTCTGTTTATGAGGGAATCAAGTTTGCTTATATCATCCTGAGCTAAATTTTTTAAAAAGGAGTCATTATGATTTCTGATATGCGACTCCAGATATGTCATCAGTGTGCCTGCCAGTTGATGCTTTTGAAGAGTGCGGACTTCCTGGTCAGAAAAAGAAAAACTTTCAGCGACGAGATAGTGCCGGTCTTTTTCTCCGTCATTGGCAAACAGCGAAATCTTGTCCAATGCTTCATGTTCCAACGCATTCAAGAATGATCGGGGCGCGCGAATATGTTTATCTACTGTAACCACCCAGGGTAACGCCCGTCCGGTTGTATCAAAACGTTCCTTTACGCTGGTGATAACGCTGGCTCTGATTAATTCATTTTCGCGGCCTTCCGGTTTTACAATAAAAGCGTCTACAGCTGTTATTTGGGTATGGAAACCGTGTGCTTTGAACTGATTGATTATAGTGGAATAACGCGGTTGATAGGGAATGCCTGTGCCATCATAAAGAATATTGATATGATTCTTTTTAGCGTAATCAGCAACCGAATCGCGCAGCCTGTTTGCAAAAGGTTCTACATAAACATAATCGTCACTGTGATGACTGGCTGCGGTGAGAACCTTATACAGATCGCTTTCTTTTCGAAATTCGTCCAGCGATGCAATAACAAAATTGTCACCGCAATGAGCCCTTGCAATCTCCTCAACCGCGGTTTTTCCGGATCCCGCACCACCCATCGACATGAATAACCTGGGATTTGCATCAGGAACCTTCCCTTCGAAGAGATTTTCTTTAGCCTCATCAAGTTTTTTTATAATCTTACTTAGCCGCTCATAAGCAATTTCAACAGTACGTTCCAGTCGGGTATCGCCATCGGCAGCAATTAGCAATTTATTTTTAAGCCCTTCATTGTTCGCCAGATTTAATATCGGAGAATTTTCACCTTCACACTGCTTTAAAAGCACCACAAGCTCCGTATGACTTGGCGAGCGCAAACCTGTCAACATGTTAATATCAAGACAGAAGAGGGGGGCTGCACCATCTTCGCCTATGCTGATACCGTCAATCTCGTAGCTTCCAGATTGACGTACTGCCTCTGTTCCTCGCAAATACCCCAGCATATTTTCGGCGGCACAAAGCGGGTAATCAGCTAAATGCTTTCCAGCTATAAATAGCTCTTGTTTGATACTGTCCAGCGGTACCAGGCCGCCATTTACTGCCACCAGGCATTCTATGCCGTTTTCTGTTTTATGTGATAAAAAGGGAATACCGGATATAAACCTTTTGTTTTCCGGCCATTTTCCATAAGCATTGGGTTTGTTTTGCAAGCTTTTGCTGCGGTTTGGATCGAGCGCATGCTCAAAGGCCAGGGTGATTTCCCTGAGAGTACTGTCAGGGTTATGCAAGGCTACTGCATCAGTTGCTTCAATTCGTCTGAAATCAATGCCCTGTTCATAAACACTCTTGATTGCTGGCAATTTACCCAACATCGTTATAAAGAAGTCCAGTGTTAATCTATTTCCATAAGTAAAGGATCTTACACTGCGCATTTTTTGGTAAAAACTTGCCAGCCTTTCAGCAATATTTTCAGTTTTGATAACAAAGCCATTATTATCGAAAATTGCCGTATCCACGTTACCGTCACCATCTAAAACCAGGCGTTCTATCGTTTCACGAAACTTCTTTCTCTTATCAGCGTCAGGCATGGTGCCAGGACGATGGCAAACGGTGGGTTGCTCCTTCCAATCCTGAAACATTTCCCGGTGGATACGCGAAAAGAGTTCTGTCAGATAAGTGACACGCTTAGTCTGATCATGCGAGATGGTCCCTTCTGCCTCTTGCTGAAGGGTTGATAACAGTTTCGTACCCTGAGAAATCGCTAATGCAGTCCGCAATTTTTTCAGTTGTCTATAGCCTGTAATTCTGGGGATAGTATTTTTATTCATGATTCCAGCTTTTCTATTAGCGTTTCCAACCTTGATGTCATTGTAGCATTATATAAATCTACAACTTTTACACAATCGTGTCGGGGTAACGGAATTGCTTCTGTTACTCCTTCAGTAGCACCAGACTTTCAGTTTTCTGTAATCGACGCTTGGATTTAATAGCTTAAGCTGTTGATTTACTGGAATCGCTAACATCAAAGCTCATGAACCACGCGCCACAGTTTGTAGAAACAAGGGAAGGGCACTTGGCAGTCGATGATGATATTAATTTTCCGTTATTGTATAACTCAAATGGTCAGATTGTTGAGTGGGGAATCCTTAAGATAACCCCGCAGATTCTCCAATTGTTCGTGAGTGCTTTCCCGCATCCAGGGTTTATCGGCGTACTCTTTT
>CAYVFT010000039.1:5624-15346 GCA_964450225.1 uncultured Crenothrix sp.
CTCCAATTGTTCGTGAGTGCTTTCCCGCATCCAGGGTTTATCGGCGTACTCTTTTGCCTAGGTGGGACTAGGAAAACAACGATAACCCTGAAAAGAGCAGATTAAACTTGCGAAAAATTGCCAACTGATTGAAATTATGTAGCAAGGAGATGCTTATGCAAGAGATCATGACTCATCCATTGGGTGAAACCCAAACGAAAGCTTTGATACCGGTAGGTAACCGACCCGGTTGCGGTTGACACATTTGGCGGGCGGATTTATGTTGTATGGAATCCTCAAGCGGCGGCATCGCCGTTGGGACAGTTACCGGTTTTTATCAACTACCTCCATGTCAGTGGCCTGTTTGACGAGTGGGGGTCAAGCAGTCCGTTACCGTGGACGAGTCCGAATGCGCCGACGAAAATCGACGTCTTGGGCACGGTGTTTAAGGTGTAGATCATTTATTTAATTCAGCGTGAGGCCAGTCCCTTCTCCCTCCGGGAAAAGGTTAAGATGATGAATAAAAACACTTCAGAAAACAGCCCTCGCACCAGCCGCTTTTTTAATGTCTTATCGGCATTGTCGGCATTTTTACTCTGGGGCAGTTGGGCTTACTATATCAATGGCAGGGCTGATGTCAGCAAGAGCCTGATCTCGGGATTCACCCAAGGAACAGCCAGTTTTATTATTACTTTGGTGATGGTGCATTTGGTCACATGGTTTTTTAAGCATTTGCCGAACAACTTTTTACAGTTGCCGCTAGCGGCAATTTTAACGGTGACAATCACCGGCTGCTGCCTGGTGGGCATACACTGGCTCGTGCACACGCCGCATATCTTTTACACGATCGCCCCCGCTTTATCGGTTGCATTTGCATTTTGTTGGTACACGGCTTATAAGTTACGCTTATCCATCGCGAAAAGGTCGACAAAATGAATGTCAATGGCAGAAGGTATTTAAAATTCCGGGAACTTAGCTTTGTTCAAACAATAGCCCTACGTTTGAGTCGGCGGCGAATAACGCCCAATCAAATTTCCATTGCCAGCATTTTTTTTGCTGGCTTGTGTAGTATTTGCTTTTTGTTATTACCGGATGCAGGTGCGACGGGAAAATGGCTGCTGCCAATTCTAGCTGCGGCGTTTATCCAATGCCGTTTATTATGCAACTTGTTTGATGGCATGGTCGCTATCGAAGGTGGCAAAAAAACCTGTTCCGGGGAGTTATTTAATGATATGCCTGACCGCATCTCCGATACGCTTATTTTAGTCAGTGCGGGATACGCTATCAGTATGGTCAATTGGGGCGATACGCTGGGATGGTGCGCCGCTTTATTGGCGGTAATGACGGCTTATATACGGACTTTAGCAGCCAGTTTGGGGGCACCGGTCAATTTTCAGGGGCCTATGGCAAAACAACACCGGATGGCATTACTGACTGCCGCTTGCCTCATAACTGCTGTTGAAAACAGCATTGCAGGGCAAAGCTATGCCTTGCTTGCGGCTTTAATAATCATGATTGCCGGCTGTTTCATCACGCTTTATCGCCGTACACTGTCAGCTTATCGATTCCTGGAAAGCCATGACCTTTCTTGATATTCCTCAAAATTCTTTTTATGCCATGTTGACGGTCTTGGGACTATTGATTGTAGCGTCCTGTACTCGCCTGATCTTGTCAGCCAAAAACCCGGATAAAGACTATACCGAACTTCGTCAGCGCATCCAGTCCTGGTGGTGGATTGTCGCGCTGCTATTTTTTGTCTTGGCGGCCAGCAGAACGACGGCCATCATCTTTTTTGGGTTTTTAAGTTTTTTAGCGCTAAAAGAGTTCTTGTCTATCGTGCCAACGCGGCTGACCGACAGACGGGTGATTTTTTGGGCTTATCTTGCCATTCCCTTGCAGTATTATTGGGTGAATATGGGCTGGTACGGGATGTTTATTATTTTTATCCCCGTTTATGTGTTCCTGTTTTTGCCAATGCGCATGGTCTTGGTTGGCGATACCAGAGGCTTTATTCGCTCTGCCGGCATTTTGCACTGGGCGGTGATGTTGATGATCTTCTCAATCAGCCACATCGCCTATTTACTGACCTTACCCATTAAAAATGTTGATGCCGGCAGCGTTGGCCTGGTGCTGTTTTTGCTGTTTATGACCCAGTTTAATGATGTTTGCCAATACATTTGGGGCAAGATGCTGGGCAAGCATAAAATTATACCTAAAGTCAGTCCCAATAAAACTTGGGAAGGGTTTTTAGGCGGCTTGCTGACGATAACGGTATGCGCCGGTTTCGTCGCCCCGCTATTAACCCCCTTGTCTTTTGAGTACGGCCTGGGCGCGGGCGTGATTATTGGCTTGGCAGGGTTTTTCGGGGATGTGGTGCTTTCCTCGGTTAAGCGGGACTTACAAATAAAAGACAGCGGCAGTTTAATTCCGGGGCATGGCGGAATCCTGGATAGACTGGATAGCGTTATTTATACTGCGCCGCTGTTTTTCCATTTTCTCTATTACGTCGCCTATTAATCATGAACAGGCTTATCAAAATTCTATTTTTTGCCCTCATTGTTAAACCGCTTGTGCTGATTGTCTTGGGAATCAATCTTAAAGGGCGGGAAAAACTTCCTGTAAAAGGGCCAGCGATTATCGCAGCTAATCACAACAGTCATCTGGATGCGCTGGTTTTAATGAGCTTGTATCCGCTTGCCGGCATTCATAAAGTAAGGCCTGTTGCTGCTGCGGATTATTTTCTGAGTAATCGTTGGCTGGCATGGGTATCTTTGCATTGTCTGGATATTGTGCCGTTTGACCGGAGTGGGCATGTGGATAAGGAGCAATTATTTTCGGGTTGTCATCAAGCCCTGGATAACGGCGACATCCTGATTCTGTTTCCTGAAGGCAGCCGCGGTTCCCCGGAAAAAATCAGTAAAATTAAGAAAGGCTTGTTTTATTTAGTCAGAGAACGCAGCGATACCAGGATAACGCCGGTCGTAATGTATGGTTTGGGCCGCGTCTTGCCGAGAGGCGAGGCATTATTCGTACCGTTTAACTGCGACGTTATTGTCGGCGACCCGTTTCCCGATGCAGAAAATTCGACAGTTTTTATAGAAAATATTACCCAACGCTTTGCCGAGCTTTTTACCCACTGTTTAACACGGCATAGCGAGGAATAATTATAAAAACATCACCGTTGTTGAATTAAACTCAGAGTTTTCTCCGGAAATTTTTGAGCCGTTGCGTTTTCCAAATGCAGTCGTGCGTCCTCATGTACCGTTGTTATAAAGCTAATCAACTGTATTTCATAGCGCATTTGCTAAACAATAGTTGAGATTTTTTGCTGCAATTTAATCAAGGCCTCAATATCCTGTTTATCCCGATGCCGGGTGTCTAGCTTTCAATATCCGCTTACGTGACAATCTTCTGCTATACACCCGACGCTCGAGCATTCGGGGATTACTCAATTCCACGTTTCGCAGCCCTGATTCCTCCTCATCATGGACTCGAATAGGGTCTTGCGCAACCTTACGCCAATTGCCTTAGAATCTCCTGAAGATTTTTCTGCAATCCGGTCTGCTTGGCTTGCTCTGCCATGAAAATAAGAAACTCCATGTGTTCCCGCAGGGCCGCTTTATCTTTTTCACTGGCGCCGCGTTCAGCGGCTAAACGATACCCTTCAACGATGTGTTTACAGTCCTCTGGATCGCATACACCTTTCACTAAAGCCATCATCAATAAACAGTCCGGCTCAACCACACTATCCCAATACTCGGGATTGACCGCCATTTTCTGTTTGGCCCCGGCTATCACCTTGGCAACCAGTCCATCCACATCCTCCTTCCAGCTTTGATCGCGGGCTTTATCGGACCAGGACAAAACAACTTCCGCTGTGATCCAGTTCGTCAAAGGATAAAAATCGATATTACCGCTTTCGAGGCCTTTATTGAAGGCAAGCTGATAATTCTCACGCATCTCATCCAGGGCTTTTTTCCTATCGGCTTTATTGGTTTGCAACCAAGCCTTGCGCTTGTAAGCACTGCCCAATAAAGATAACCGCTCTTTCGTCGGAGCCATGGAAATCAGAAAATCCAACGCTTTGATAGCCTGCTCAATGTCGTCCAGGGCTTTGCCCTTTTCGGCTTTAGCGGCGGTCTGATAAAACTGCACAGCGTGCTTTACCCGGTAATTGGCGCGTTGTTCCAGCGCTTTTACCGGAAACTCGGCCTTTTCAGCGGCCAGCGCCTTGTCCAGATGCTTTATGGCCAGTTCGTACTCTCCCAATTCGCCATACACGGTTCCCAATGCCGACGCCACATCGGCCTGCGCTTGCCACTTTTCAAGCTGGTCAGAAGGAACCCGTTGCAAACATCCATCAAGCCGTTGAAACCACGCTTCGTTGCCTGAATTGGCGCTTTTGGAACTGCGTAGGGTACTGAGGATATTATCAAGATCCGCAACCCATTCGGCCCGGGCATGATAAGGAGGAAGCGGCTTTTTATTGTTTTCCCCATCTTCAAAAAAACGGAAATCAGGATCACCGTAACATTGGTAAGCGCCCCAGGTATTCACATCGGGGAAATGCTCATAAATATGCTGGCGCGCAGTCCGGACGGCAATACCAAACGTCCCGCCCGACAACAGGGACTTATAAAACGATTCGGCAAATGCTTTGGCAGCGCCGTCATCGACAGCCCAACCGGCAGCGACTACTGCTTTAACCCCCATCCTGATAAAATGCGTGCCCAGATTCGCGGCCAGTTCGTTATATCGCCTGGCTTCGGGATAACGAACTTCGGTACTGCCAAGATGGCAGCAATTGATAAATACCAGTTCCGGTACCCAGCGCATTTGTTCAATATCGCCAGGCGTCAGAAACGTGTTCTCGCCAATAACCATCCCGGATACCCGGTTTGGGTCCGGCGGCACATTTTGTCCACAGGTCTGACAGCTTTCCTTAGATGGGTAATAGTGGCCGCTTGCAAATTCGTGCACACCATGTCCGGCCAGATGCAGGATACGGTAAGCCTCGCCATGCAGACCGGTCAATATATCGCTGGCATCAAGACCGCTTGCGCGTCCACCCAGCGCTTTATTAACATCATAGCCATTACCGGAAAGCACACCGGCCACGGCCTCTGCTTCGAGGGCGGCGCCAGGCAAATCAGGAAAAATAACGCCTTCAGGCCCAACCGGAATCACGGGATTACCGATCACAAAGGCGCTTTTTTCCATCGTATGTAAAGGCTTGGGCCGGTATTGCTCGGTTTTTAATTGCCGCAACAAACCGGATACCACCGCCGGGGGGTTATGCGAGCCACCCCAGCGATCATCCAGCAATTCCCAGGGATAACGCGCCGCTTCTTCATCCAGAATCAATACCACATCGTAATGATTTGGCGCCAATTCCTTCAACCGGTTTGGTATCAGCATTTCAAATAAGGTCTGTGCCAGTAGCTTGGAATGACTGGCACTGGAAATCATGTTGGCAATAAATTGATCCGCCAGGCGCATCTGGCCGGAAACCAAAGTCACCTCGGCGCGCGCGCGATCGGTGAGGGCAATAAAGCGCAACATCTGGTATTTTTTGTCGTAGAGAATTTCAATACGATGCCACCAATTCGGATCCGCATCGAACAACACGCGTTTTAATCCCCCCGGTCCTGGCTTTACTGTATGATCCTGCCAAATGAATTGCTCCTGCAAGGGACCGTCGCGCAAAATCGTTTCCAACTCTTTGGCGGCGATAATGGCCACATCTTCGTAAATTTCCAGAAATTCGATTTCATCGAATAACACCTTGTCATCGAAACGGGTTTCGACTAAACGGTCATTGGCTGATTTCATGCCGTTCAGAATAGCTTCAATGGAGTCGCGAACGGTCATGCCCCCAAAGCCGGTGCCGATCAACAGAAAACTGATTTTTGCCGAACGTGCCGTGTCTTTTGCGCCAAAGCGATCGTCCGGCCATTCGCTGACCTTCAGGGCATAATCGAGTAACGCTTGACTAATTCCGGAAGCCAGGGTGCCCGGACTCAGTTCACCGACGCGGCCCAGCCCCAGGACAAGGGCGCCATTGGGTTTAGCATGTTTATCCTGATGCAGAAAAATTTCATGACTGTTCAATTCACCCGGATACAAACCCAAACTCACGCGTTTGCTTAAGGCGCCTTCCATCCGGCTATCCAAATCCGCTTCGGCACTGACTATGGTGTCGCCGTAATAATGACCGACACAGATAGGGTGGCAGGCGTAAGCCAGATTGCCGTGCCGGATCGACACATTAACCCTGGGCAGACGGCGCTTTTTGCCGCGTTTGCTTGGCCGTCCGGCACCAAACACGAAACCCGGTAAATCCGCTTCCGTCGGCAAACTATCCGGCATCGCGTCGCGCATGATGGCGTTCCCGTCTATAACACCACCGCCCCGGCTTGCCTTGGGTTCATCCTGAGGCAGGCGGACGGTTGTGCCCGATTGCAGTAAATCCAGATAAGCCGGAAACGCCGGCCGGTAAGACATCAACTGATCATGGGCAGCCTCTTCCACATACCAGGTTTTAACATTCGGCAACCGCCCCAAGGCCCAAGGTACCGTGCCGTCCCCCTTTTTTGTCGAATAGAAGCGCAGCGGCGGCCGCTCTTTGGAAAACAATCCACGTCCGGACATATTTTCAAAATCGCACACGGTTTCCGGCGCCCAACCGGCCACATAAAGCATGCGTTCCGGATCGATAGGCGCATCCCGGACCAATTGCCAGGTCTTGTTCAGGTTCTTTAAATCGTCTGCTTGCGGCAACGGCCATTGTTTATCGCCGCCTTTACAAAGGTCTTGCCACAGGTCGGGTGCTGAAAAAGTGTGTTTGCCATCATCCGCCGGCAACAATTCCAGTAAACCGGGGTAGCGATTGACAATGTTGACTAACCCGGCCGTATCGTGGAAAACATCCAGCCAACTCAATTTACCCAACGTGGGATTCCAGCCGGTCAGCCAGCGCACGGCTTCGTAAGAACCGCCATTCGGCGTGCCCAACATGAGCAAGCGGCTGCCCGGCAACGCTTGAAACCGTTTCCATAACTGCGGTTGCAAAGCGAACATCACCCGTACGACCAAGCCCCCCATCGAATGCGCGACAAACCTGAGCGGTTGGCGTTTGGTTTCGCAGTCAAGCAGGCGGCTTGCCACCAATGCCGCCAATTTCTGCGCGCTGTCAATAATGGATACCCGCCAATCGTAATGAAAGGGCTCAACACGGTGACTGGCGCCCAAATAATCGACAAAATCGCCGTAATAATCAGCGAGCAGCCCTAGCGATTCGACGCCCGGCATGGTGATACCCAGTTCCGCCAGCCTGCCTCTGGACAATGCCAGGAAATCCAACCAGATCCGGTCTTTGTTTTGCGCCAGAGAGCTGCCCATCGTGCCGTGCAGGACAATAACCAGCGGCCCGGAAGTTAACGGGGCGCGCATGCCGATACCGCGCGCCGGCTCCTCCTGCCTGGCCAGTGCGATCGGTTGAAAACCGGCCGGATCGCTATCGGCCCGCACCAGCCCGGCGGCTAATTTTTGCACGGTCACTGCGTTCTTGAAATAATTAAAATGATTGACGTCCCGGCCCTGATCGTAAAAGAATCTCGCCGAACCTTCCTGACGCGCGAGTCCACCGTACATGGAACCGGTATTGACCACCAAATCGTGCTCACTGTCGTAAAACCAATCCGCCAACTTCCATTTCAGCCTGCTCCATAGCGAATCGCCTTCGAGATCACCGGCGATCACGGTCAAATCCGCAGTCACTTTCAAATCGGGATAATTCAACAGCCTGACCAGTGGCGATCCCGGCATCATGGCTTCCAGGCCCGGTAAGGTGCGTGGATCGGTGCGTTCTTTCAGCACCGCCAGCAAAAATTCGGCGAAGTCGTTTTCACCGCTCAGGAATTGAATGATGGATAGCCAGCGGTCCAGGCGCCCGGAAGCCAGCGTGGTACCCCGTGCCGGACAGGCAACGCGGACAAACCGGGTAATTTTTACATTTTTTTTGTCCAGGATTTCCAGCAACGTAAGCAATTGCTTTTTCTGAATTTCATAGTCTTTAGGATTAAAGACTTCATCTTTAGCTTTCGTTTTGTCTTTGTCCAAGCCCAACCCCATCAGCTCGCCCTGAGTCCGGTCTTTTTCGGGATCAAAAAGGGTGTCGAGCAGTTCCTGTTGTAAGGGATCAGCCGCTTTGTTCCTTTGTCCCAGGCAGAGTAACTCACCAACCAGGCCTCCCCTGGAATGAGTCACCAAATGAACTTCAGCGTTATCCGGAAGTGCATGGGCAATTTCCAGCGCATTATCGATAGGACTGACGGACAAAGTCCGGTGCTCGAAAGCATAACACCCATCGCCATATTTTTTTTGCAAGGCTTCCCGGGCATCGGCACCGGCATCCCGAGCATCGGTCCAAAGCTTGCCGAAGCCTCCCGCACTGCTGGAACCGGTGCCGTGTATAAACAGCAATAGCGGTTTATCGGTAGCAGCAATTTGTTGCCCCGGCACTTTCTCCAGTTTTATGGCGTCGGTTAAGGAAGGCCATTGATACAGTCCGGGCCCGTCTTTTTGCAGTTGCCTGGCTTCAAACCATTTACACAAATCTTTTGCCACAACGATTTTAAGATCGACCCCAAAAAATTCGAGAGCCTCAATAGCCAGGCTTCCTATGCCACGCTCGGCACCACCGGCTTGAAGCTGCGGATCGATTTCCCAAACATCCTCATCGCCATCCGCAGCCCCCCGGGAACCGCCTACCGCGTTTTCACGATACAGGTCATCAACACGGGTCCACAGCTTGAAACCGCCGGAATACTCGACACAGGCGATATCATGAGCGTGCATGTCCGGCAAATCCACCACGCCGCCAAAGTCCCTGGACACCCCCAAGCGCACCCGCCCTTTCGAGGTGGTGACAATGGTCTCTGACTGACCCGTTTCCAGTTCAACCTGAAACGAACTGACGTCGCTTTTTTCTACTTCAATACCGCGTACTCTTATTTTCTTGCTCATGTGTGTTCTCCTGGCTGGATCGAATGATCGGTTGACTTCGTTTTTTTGTTGTTTTAAATTTTTTATTTCCTCTCCCTCCGGAAGGGCCGGGGAGAAGGGATAATGCACTTAACTTATTTTTATCGTTCCCACGTTCTGCGTCACGGCCATTAAGTTAAGGAATAGGGAGTCAAAAAACATGTTTTTTGACTCCTTTAAATAGCGACTGCCGGAGTACAAACCCAGGTTTGTACTCCATGTAAAAGGTATTTCAACGCCTGTCCTGAGCGAAGTCGAAGGGCTGGAGCGTGGGAACTTGGCATGACCACAAGCTATCCCAAGCTCTCCAGCGTAATTTTTACCCAAGCCAGGTTGTTTCCAAATTCAACATAAGCAGGATATGCCTCCGCCAATTCCTGCCAAAGCCTGTATCACAGCTCAAAGTATTGTTTTGCCCTTGCCTTATCCGCCTGCTTATCCCGGTAAAACCGTCCTAATTGTGAATACGAAATCGCCAGCCCGTTTTTAAAGGACACAGTGTTGGGGTAGGCCTCATACAGTTCTTTGCCTAATCTGGACCGTTCTTCAAAAAATCCCAACGCCCTGTCCAAATTGCCCAGCGCGGTGTGCGTATCGCCCAGTTTTTCGTAGGAAATCGCCAGCCCGTTTTTAAAGGACACATTGTTGGGGTAGGCCTCATACAGTTCTTTGCCTAATCTGGACCGTTCTTCAAAAAA
>CAYVFT010000039.1:15446-29618 GCA_964450225.1 uncultured Crenothrix sp.
TCCCAACGCCCTGTCCAAATTGCCGGTTGTCAGATGGTAGTTGCCTATACGTTCACAGAGAATGGCCAAATTCTCGTCAACTGCCGTCACGTGAATGATCACGGTTGCGCCATAGCCGGCATACACGGCAGCGTCTTCGTAACTGGCATTAATGAAATGCCCGGTCCCAGGTTCATAAGCCAATTTGTCAATCAGGGTATTGAGCAGGGTGCGGATATGGTCAAGCAGTTGCGGCTGATTTTTGTACTGCGTTATTTCCTGCACCACCGGGCTGATTTTATACTGTGTGCCGCCGGAAGCTGGTCTGGATTTTTCTATCCAGCCGCGTAGGGCAAGATCGGTGAGGGTTTTGGAAAATGTTTGTGAATCTTCCGGGACCAGCAGTGCTTTAAGCCGATCATAAGCGATATTTTCAGCCGGCAGCACGGAGAGATTACTCAGTAACTGTTTCTCATCGTCGTTCAAGGGTCTTACCATTTCCACTTCGTCGTACAAGGCGGCCAACACATCGGTCGGCCTGGTTTCGACGAGGCCATGCCGGTTTTGCTTACCGGCAACTTTGATGACTTCCTCCCGCGCCAAGCGGAACAAGCCTTTTTGCTGCAAGTCCCGCAACACATCGGCCAAGGGGTAAAATACCTCGTCGCTGTTGATCGCGGCGAGATTTTTCGCCAGCACTTCCAGCACCAGGGTGTTGCCGCCGACGGCGTTACTTATGGCTTTTAGCACTTCGTCATCGGTATCGCGGTGGCCGGTGTAGTGTTTTTTAAATAGCGCCAGGGCATCGATTTCGTCCAGGGGCGGAATCAGGTAGGTTGCCGCCTGTTCGAAGCTCGTGATTCGGCTCGTAAGCAGAATGTGAAAATTGGCGCAGGCGTTCAGGTCCTGGTAATACCTGCTGATCTCGCCGGCATCGTTGGCATTGTCCAGCACCAGCAAACAGGGCTTGGGCAAATCCGCCATCGCCGACAGCATTTCTGTCAGCCGCTGTTCGGAAGACATGGTTTCAGGAAAGCTTAGGTGTAACCTGGGCGCTAGTGTCAGCAAGGCATCGAGCAGGTTATTGCCGGCAAAAACCCAGGCGAGGTGCTGGTAATCATCTTCATAGCGCTGCCAATACCTGGCGGCGAAGGTGGTTTTGCCGATACCGCCCTCGCCATTGATAAGTAGCAGCAGGTTTTCGCCGGAAAAAAGTTTTTCATGCACGGCTTCAAGATCATGTTTCCTGCCAAGGAAAATTTGAGGGAAGAAGGGCAGCGAAGTGGAGAGGATTTTGGGGACTTCCTGCTTTCCGTAAATGAAGACAGGATTCTTCAACTCGGAACCGATGATCTGAGTATTAATTTTATCAACCATGGTAATTGAATGTTGGGTTGTTGATGGTTGCGTTATTGATCTGGGTATTGATTTTAGCGCATTCATTGTTGACGTTTATACTGGCCCGTTCTGTCTGTAGCTTAAACTCCTTAAACTCATCGGCTTCCAAGCGCTCCAATTCTTTGTTGAACTGATTCCAAAGGTCGTTGGCATCCTTGAAAGGGCAGTAAAAATGCTTTAAATCCAACAGCTTTTGGTGAAACGCCGCCAGGCTGGGATCGGTCACGATGCCGTCCGGCGTTTTAAAATAGGTAAAAATAAACGGCTTCTGTGTGGCTTTGAACTGTCCGAACGCCTTTTCAAATTCCTCGCCGGTGTACATGCCGACCTTGGAGTACACCAGCAAAATAAACAGGTCGGCGGCTTGAACCTTCTTGTTGTATTCGCTTTGCGAGCCGTCAGCCGCCATGCGTGCGGAAAGGTCTTCCCAAATATCCAGATGCAGAAAAATATCCTTGTCAAACCAGGCCTTGCATTTTCGGTAGATGTCGATTTCAAATTGATCCCGTTCGCCTTTTAGCTCGGCGGACGAAGCGAGGAATAGGGTGATTTTTTTCATATATCCAGGTGTTTAAGTTTGAGTACTGTAAAAACATAGCTTGGGAACATACACGAAATAACGTAATTATTAGCTGCGAAGCTCAACAACCCCTCTCCAGCGGGAGAGGGTAGGGTGAGGGGGAACCAAAAAAGCTAATTGCTTGTTTAATTCTCCTCACCCCGGCCCTCTCCATCAGGAGAGGGAGTAAGGTGCCAAACTTATTTCATGCACTTTAAGTCCAATTTATTTCAAATTAAGCAAGCGCGCCAATGTACCTCTCGCCAGGAACAAGCGGTTGAAAATTGTCAGATGTAGCTTGGCCAGGCAGTAGCCGGTCAACGCAATTGCCACCTCGATCACGATGCTGCGCGCTTCTTTTTTCGGATTTAACCATTTCAAGGCCGGAAAAAACAGCGCCGCAAGCACACCGAGCAAGGCCAGAATCAGACTACCCACCGAGATTGAAAACAAGGTACTTTGCCATTGCGACACAATCAGTTTGAACAACACCAAAGCGACCACAGCGAGTATCGCAAACGCCGAGACCTTAAGCCACGGAACCAGTTGCCAGGCTTTAAAAAACAGGGAGCTGCCGACCTGCAATTGCAAGGCCAGGTCCTTGCGCTGTTCGGAAACGAGTGCGCCGGGCTTTTCAGCCAGTACATTCTTCAATTTCAGGAATTCCCACGCTCTTTTTTGTGATGCATTGTTGTCAAAATCACCCCAGGAGCCCGGTTTACCCTCTTTTTTATGCTGCTCATCCAGGTCTTTTAGTTGCTGTTCGGTCATCAAATAACCGCTGGCCATCAGTGCATTGGCTTCCACTTCGGTAAAGGAATCCAGATCGGTCCGCAACCCGGCGATTTTGGACTGTAAATCCTTGGCAATACCGTAGGAAGTCAGGGGTTCGTCAGCTTTGGCCGGGCTTGGATTCGGGCAAGTGAGCCAATCCAACGGTTTGGAAGCCAGCTCCTTTTGGGTGTGGATAAAAAACAGGCCCTGCAAGGCGCGGCTATCCAGACGAGCCTGTAAATCCTGATATTCAGCCTCGCGTACCCTGGCTTGCAGGACGGAAGTTGTGCGCAGCAATACACCGGCCGGATCTTCCGACGGATTCGCCACATTGCCCATCTGGCCGCAGGCGTCGCTGCATAAAATCAGCGTGCAGCCCTCATCCAGCAAGCCTTGTACGCCCTGATTGTCATGCACGCCGCCGTCCACCAGCTTGACGGTGCGATCCTCATAGAGTTTGTCGAGCATGAGCGGCTCAAACAGACCCGGCACACAGGAGGAAGCGGCCGCGGCATAGCCCAGGCGGAAGTTTTTAAGATGCTCCGGTGCCTCGCGATAATAAAGACGGCGATAACGCTCATTGCAGTCAATCTCTTCGGTCACGAGCCCCGGCGGTTCGCCCATCCAGCTGGCGGTGAAGAACCAGTTATGGCCGGAATTGAGTGACGTGGTATTCAGCAACAGCACCGGCACTTTGGCTCGGCGCCGCCAGTTGTGGAAGTTAGGTTTAAAAGTATTACCCTGAAATTTGCCGTGCACCGGCTTTACCAACAAGTCAGGCATGATGCGCTGCTGACCGCCCTTGCCGTCAGCAACCCGCGAGTACAAATGCTTTTCGTACAACTCGCCCAGTTTATGACTACGGGAATAACTTTTTGAAAACAGCATTCTCACATTATCGATAAAATTATTAAATGCCCCCATCCGGATATTCGTTTGTACACCCTGCAGAAAATCTTTTTGCAGCTTTACCACCACATCAAGATAATCATCGCGCGTCAGTTTTTTACTGGGATCCTGGAGCAGATTCTGCACTTCCAGATAATATTGTGCGCCCAAAATGCTGCCGCCCGAGACGGTCGACAACACATCAACACCGCGCAAAGCATCCACTTCCGCCAGCCTGGCCAGCACGCCCAGATGGAAAAATGACGCACGAAAGCCGCCGCCGGAAAACGCCAGACCCACCTTGCCGCGATAACAGGTCAAGGCCTCGGGCGTTTCATCGCCAAGCAGATGTTGCAGGGTTTGCCACGCTGCATGCCATTGTTTCGGTGGTAGATCTTCGGCAGGTACATCAATATGTTGTTGCCTTGCCAAGCCAACCCATTGCCGGAAAGTGGTCTGCAATTGCCATTCTGTCACATCCGGTGCCTGAAGTGCCTTGTCCAGCCATTGCCCGGCTTCCTCATAATCTCCCATGCCAAAGCAAGCCTCGCCGAGCGTCACCAAGAACCAGTACTGCCTAGCCAAATCGGGATTGCCCAGATGGCCTGATAAAATATCCCGGACATTTTGGCGTAATGCCCTGGCTTCTGCACGGAACGCGGGCGCTTCCCTGGAAATTAAACCATTTCTTTTTTCCATGCTTTCGGCGCGCGCCGCCAGCAAATCCAGTATATAAGCGGCATTATTAGCAGCATACCCCATATCCTGCTGAGGATTGCGTTCATTAGCTACCCGGTAAAACGCCAAACTCTCGTAAAGTTGCTCCAACTGTCCGCTAAATTCCCACATCCTTTTATAAACCGCCCCTCCCAGCGCCAGCGTTTCGGCATCCGTGTTGGTTGAATCTCGTAAGCCAATGGATTCAAGCAACTCCAGGGCCTTGTCCAGGCGGTGCTGCGGATAAAGTTCTTCATCCTTGTAAGTACATAAGGCCAGTTGCTGGATAATCCAAACCTCTTGAGGATATTGGCTATGCGCTTGTTCCAGCAATTTGCGCGCTTCTCCAAAACACAAATCACTTTTAAGTTCGCCTACTTGGCGTTTTATTTGTTGTAAATCCGGATTGTTCATAACGTTTTCCCCTTTCTTTTTATTTTGATAAAGTTAACTCACCATTTTTTAAGATTTTTCGAGTTACAACTTAAACGGAATCTAACTATTCAGTGCCAGGAACAGTCTCTTCTCCCTCCGGGAGAAGGCTAGGATGAGGGGGTCAAATAAGGTGTTTTTCCTTATTTTAATTCCCCTCACCCAACCCTCTCCCGCTGGAGAGGGCTTATAGCGCTTCGCGCTGAATAGTTACTCCACCATTGCCGTAACCCGACCCCGGCAATGAGCCGTATTATTTTTACTGCATCCTCCCTCATTGAATCGCATCCGGAGCAAACCAGATTTCGAATTGGCCTTCAGGTATAGATATTGAGCTTTCAAAACCGGCAATATATTTGATAGTAATTCCCGGTACATTTTGTTTCAGCAACAAATCGGCAATTTTCTGGGCCTGCCCTGCGTCGTCTTTTTTAAAATAACGCACTTCAGTCGTAGAAGGCCCGCTCGCTAATGTTTCAATGCTCGGCACAATATAATGATTGCTCCTCAGCATGTCCTGAATGGCCTTGGCAGCCTCACGCTGACGGCCACTTCTTATCTGGATATAAATACGAGAGGATTGCTCTGATTCCGGCTGCTTTATTTGCATAGAGGCAAGCCGTTTATCACAGGCTTGGGCTGTTTGTTGCAGCAACTCGGTATTTTTAGATTCCTCCCATTTTTGCCAACCGCTAAAAGACGCAGCCAATACTACAGCAGCCGAAGTGACCAGCCAGGCACGTCTTATTTCCGTTTTAGCCCGGCGCCGGTCTCGTGCCTGACGCACCACGTGCACTAGTCTATCGTGAATCAGTTCGATGCGCGGCGTACCTAACTGTTGTTCTATACGCAGCAGACGATGACGATCAGTCAACTCCGCCAGCTGTTTTTGCGTTATCAAGCCTTCATCGATAGCCAGCTGTTCCGGATAGCTACTGCGGTAACGATCCCCTTGAATTAACTGGGTTTCTATAAATTTCGCGACAGAACTCGGCATACTTGCCAACGCGGTAGCATAATAGCCCTCCAGGATTTCCTGGCCGGCTTTGCGCAACAATTCCGCATCGATGAGCGGGGCTTTATTGACCTGCCGCCGGCTGTTCAGTTGATAGCAACACAAACTCAGCAGAACCGGCTCAATTGCAGTATCGCCTTCAATCCGGTTTTTATCCAGATTACCGACAAAATCGACTATTTCTTCCGCGACACCCGGAGCGACAATGGCTGATCCTGATTGCGAAACGGCCTCGATCGCATGTTCGCGAGACAGTGGTTTTAACTGGCACCAATTTTTAAGCAGCGAGGGCACATCAAGTTCCCAGTTTTTTAGCGCCGGTAAAAAATCTTCCCGGAAAGACAGCACCACCCGGTAACGTTGCGACAAAAAATCCAGTTTATCGCTCAACTGTTTGCCGGGATTTCCTGACACCAAACTTGCCGGGATTTTATTTTCGATCAAATCCGCCAAGTCGCGGCATAAAATGCGTGGGTGTGGCAGATCGGGCCGAGCACCGGCAAAGACCTCTTCAAATTGATCGAAAACAAAAACAGGCGTCATTAAATGATTATCCTGACTCCATATTTCCAGGTCGTGCCGATGCAGATAATGCCAAAGATTTTTACCGGTCTCGAAAGCCGGGTATTCGGCCAGAGACGCTTTCAATGCGTCCTGAAACCAGAGAGCAGCCTGGTCAATGAATGGGATAGCCGTCGCGTTAGCGATATCCAGGCGGATATAAACCGGTAAAAAATACTCCTTGCGCAGTCTGGGAAATAAACCGGCTTGCAGTAATGAGCTTTTACCCAGTCCGGATTTGCCGTACAGCACGGTCAACGGCGACAACTTGATCAAGCGCAACAGCTCTTCAATTTCGTCTTCACGGCCAAAGAAAAAATCGCTGGCCCCTTCATCATAAGTTGCCAGACCGGGCCAGGGATTTTGCTCATCCAGCACTAAACTTTGTTTTGCAATTTCCATCACTTTTCTCCCCGGCGCAGCTCGCGAATAATATCTTGTAAATGTTGTCGAGTACGATCATCGGCAATCCCGCCTGGCGCATGGCCAAAATCAATCGTATTGGACCATTCTTTGGGCACCCGGACATAATTCTGCGGTTTATATTCTTCATCGAGAATGATCGGCACGACAAATTCCTCGCCACGAGCCATTTTTTTACTGCGATCTATCGCTGCATTCCACTCACTGCGAAAAAACTTTTCTTTTAAGTCATCCGCAGCGGTCGAAATCAAAGGTAAAAAGTAACGGCAAGAACGAATGCCGTCATAGATAAGTTTCTGGAAATCACCGCCCGGCTCTATCGCAGTGCGATCAAACCAGATTTCGTTTTCAGCCAGACCTTGTTCGCGCAGGGTTTGATAAAGCTTTTCTGCAGCCGGCAAATCCGTATCCCGTGAATAGCTGATAAAAAAGGCGACACTGAGCGGATTAGTCGTCGGTTGCGGATTAGGGCCACTGGGACGGCCTTCGGCCGGTGTGTTGCGGACCAACCATCTGGCATGTAACTCATTAATAAAAGCTTGCGGAGAAAGTTCGGAAATAATTTCCGTTTCCTGGCTAAAACCGTATAAAAACAGGGCCAGTTCCGGGCAAATATTGGCATCTTCCACGAGCCAGGCACGCGTTTCCTTCTTCGCAAGCCGTGTTTGATTCGTCAAGCGCAACAAAAAGCAGCTCAACCAATCCTGGAAATTCGAGCCGATAAACAACAAACCCCGCTGTTGCAGTTCTCCCAAAAACCGCAGCGGCACATTGCTGCCGCGAGACAACAGGTTGTGCGCATATTCCAGCGTATCCTCATCGTGAATCGCAAAAACCGGCGTCGATTTAGCCTTGCCGAACAAATACAGCAAGTTGACCTCACCGGGCTTTTTCATCCAGTCTGTCGCCAGATCACCCGCTTCGCTGGTCGGTAAACTCGGTGAATGCACAATTTCATTGACGCCACAGCGTTTGAGCAAGGCCTGCGCCAACAAATTATCCGGCGTCAGCGTCACCAGTAATTTAAAAGAAGAAATAGCCGCCAATTTTTCAATCGACTCCGGCATTTTGAAATCCGGCTCTTTGGTTACTGCATTTAGCGCCTCGGTTATATCGCCATAAAGATCCTGAAGCTTGACACCCGGCATCGGCTTAAGCAACGTCACCACTTCATGCAGTTCCCGGTGTGGTGTGAGATTGACGGAAGCCGTATCGAATTTATTGAATTCCAGCACCCGCATCGCAACACGCTGCTGTAAGGACTGCATTTTGTCCTGGCCATTCCAGGTGAGCAGCTGAGAGCCGATAACCGGCACCACCTGCCCCTCTTCAATCGCTGTCAACAATCGATTCCAGAATCGATCATCGAGATGGGTTGAGTGTTCTAGCATGAAAATCTCCTTTTGAATATCGTTGTCATGGCTGGGCTGTCTTTGCAGCAGTGGTGGTTGTTTCCGGTTTATCGGATGGGTCCGGTAGGTCGGGGCATGGTTTGATGTATTTAATGTCCGGCGAAACCCACTCGCGCCATTCCTTATAGCTCATGTTGCGGCTGAGTTTTTTGCAGAGTTCGTCGGCCCAGCCTTCGAAAACCGGCCACAGACGCGGTTTTTTGTCTTTGCTAACCGAAACGATGCGCGTGCCGTCCGGGCTGAACGCGATGCTTGAAACCCCTTCCGTATGACCTGTAAGCGGCTGGCCGAGGAGTTGGCCGGTATTGGCGTCCCAAAGACGCAGGGTTTTATCCCCGCTGCCAGAAACAATACGGGTTCCGTCCGGGCTGAAGGCGACGCTGTAAACCCAGCCACTATGGCCTTTTAAGGGTTCGCTTAAGGGGTGGCCACTATTGGCATCCCACAAACGTAGTGTTTTGTCCTTACTGCCCGAAACGATGCGGGCACCGTCCGGGTTGAAAGCGACGCTGGTAACGTAATCCTTGTGCCCCTTGAGTGGCTGGCCTATGGGCTGGCCGGTTTTGGCATTCCAAAGACGAAGGGTCTTGTCATAGCTTCCGGAGACAATGCGGGTGCCGTCCGGGCTGAAAGCCACGCTCCGAACCACGCTGTAATGCCCCTCGATCGGTTTGCCCAGAGCTTGCCCAGTCTTTGCGTCCCACATTCGCAATGTTTTGTCCTCACTGCCGGAAACGATACGGGTGCCGTCCCGGCTAAATGCGACGCTGGTAACCGCTTCTGTATGACCGGTGAGCGGCTGTCCTATGGGCTTACCTGTTTTTGCGTCCCACAGCCGCAGGGTCTTGTCATAGCTTCCGGAGACAATGCGAGTGCCATCCGGGCTGAACGCGACGCTACGAATCAAACCGACATGTCCCTTGAGCGGCTCTCCCAGGGGCTGGCCGGTTTTGCCGTCCCACATTCGCAGACTAGTGTCTTTACTGACTGAGACGATGCGATTGCCATCCGGGCTGAAAGCTACGCTGGTAATTGAAATAGTATCTTTTCTTTTGATCGTTTTGCTCAGAGTGCTGATTTTTGCGTCCCAAAATCGCAGAGTGTTATCTCCACTGCAGGAGATAATTTGGGTGCCGTTTGGGCTGAAGGCAACGCTGGTAACGCCTTTCGTATGGCCTATAAACGGCTGACCGATGGATTGACCCGTTTGGGTATCCCATAAACGCAGGGTTTTGTCATGACTGCCTGAAACGATTTGAGTGCCATCCGCGCTAAAGGAGATACTGGAAACTGCTTCCGAATGACCTACAAGCGGCTGACCAATGGGGTGGCCGGTTTTGGAGTCCCAAAACCGCAAGGTTTTGTCAACACTGCCCGAGGCGATACGAGTACCGTCCCGGTTAAATGCGACGCTGGTGACTGCTTCCGAATGGCCTAGGAGCGGATGGCCTACCGGCTTGCCAGTCATGGAGTCCCAAAGTCGCAAGGTCTTGTCCGCACTGCCTGAGACGATACGAGTGCCGTCCGGGCTAAAGGTAACGCTTAAAACCGAATCTGTAGCCTTATCGTTGTGCTGTTCGTCTAAAAAAGACGCGCCGGTCTTTACGTCCCAAAGCCCCACCGTACCATCATAGCTGCCTGAGACAATACGGTTACCGTCCGGGCTGAAAGCGACGCTGGTAACCATGCTGTCATGACCGTAAAGCGGTCCACCGAAGGGCTGATGACCGGTCTTTATATCCCATAACCGCACTGTCATGTCATTACTGCCCGAAACGATATGGGTGCCGTCCTGGCTAAATGCGACACTGGTAACTCCGCTGAAGGCAGAACCCGTTTTAGATTCAGTATCTCCTTTTAGGGTGGGGCCAATGGGCTGGCCGGTGCTAGCATCCCACAGTTGAAGGGTATTATCCCCATTGCCCGATACAATGTACCGGCCGTCGGAACTGAAAGCAACGCTATTAATACCGGCTGCATTTTCGCGCATGAAAATTTGTTGGCTGAATTTCAGGTATTCAGACTGCAAAGCTTCATCCGTGTTGGCCGAACGATCTACTCGATATCCGGCTAGGACCTTGAACAGACCTTGTGTTGGCCCACCGGGCCTCAGTCCGGAGATCATTGAGCCTCCTTCGGCTACCAAACGTAACGCCGTGGCATTCTTGAATTTACGGTTGGCGTCCCAAGCTTCATATCCAGCCAATGAGGTTAGCCCTACCAAGCCTAGAAAGATTGCCGTAATTACCCACCTCAGCCGGCTATTGGCTTTCATAAATCGGGGCGCGACTTCAAGGCGTTTAAGAACGTCCTGGCTAGTGATACCTTCTTCAATAGCCTGACGGGTCTCGTCCAACCAAATACTCCCATCAGGATCGAGCCACCGGAAAGCTTCCACCTGCGGCCCATATTTTTCGATGCTGCCGTCAACATTGATGGGAATTACCGGACGCTTGGGGTGTTTATGCCGAAACTCCTCCACTTCCTTTCTGACCCATTGGGACTGCACCAATGAACCTTCATTCGCCACCATTACCAGAATGCGAGATCGATGCAGGGCTTTGATGAGCGTGGTGTCCAGCCTCGCTCCGGGCGGCGCTTCTTCCTCACTGAAGAAAACCGTGAAATCCAGTTCCCGCAGTCTGCGTGCTAAATCGGAGGCGTAGCTCTGAGCCCCGATGGGAGGAGGGCCGAGTTTGAAGGAGATAAAGAAATCGTAGCCGAAGATACGCGGCCAATTGAACCGGCGTCCTTTATTGGATGGGGGGACCTGGATATTGGTCATATTCGTATCCTATTGCGGCAAGATAACATCTTTAGTCAGGCAGGCCTTTTTCCATTTCTTCCAGCATGCCGAGACCTTCATTGAGACCGGGTAGGTCGACACCGCCTTCTTTAAGCATTTCCAGGCTTTCTCGATTGGTCCGCGGCTGCCAGGCGGCATTGCAATAGGTCAGACCCTCTTGCAGTCTGTCCAGGAATCCCTCCTTGTCGCCGGAATAAAGCCGGATTTCGGCGAGGTCGAAAAAACTCCAGGGTGGGTCGATGGGTGGGTTTGACTCGACTTTCGCCTTCAGCGAGCGCTCGGCTTTGGTCAGGAAAACCTTGATCCGGACGTCCGAATCAATCTTGCCGTTCAGCTTGGCGTTTACCTTCAACTCGTTCAGCAGGGGGTAGGAATGGCCCTTGGATACTGTGGTGGCTTGTCTGTAGGCGGCGAGTGCTTGCTGATAGAGCGCCTTGGCCTGATCCGCATTGCCCTGGGTTTCCTGGTATTTGCCCTCCCGCTTTAACACACCGCCCAGGGAAGCATGAGCATCGTAATCATCGGGATGCAGCGCAATGGCAGCGCGCAATGAGGCCTCTCCGGTGGGCAAATCCGGCGGCCGCTTGTTTTTGATGAACAGCTTGTTCTCGGCGATCCCTTTTTCCCTTAGAGCGTCGGCGTAATTGGGAGCGGCTTTGGCAGCGGCGGTGAACTCCACCAGGGCATCCGGCCATTCACCCTGTTCCTTCAGGAATAAACCGAGTTTCAGGCGCAGAGAGAAGTTGCCCGGATCGATGGCAACCGCCTCCCGGTATTTGTCGATGGCCCCCTGCCAGTCCTGCGTTCGGATGGCATTTTCAGCATCCCGCAAGACGCCGGTGATGTCGCGCGGATCGGCCTGCTTGACGGCGTGGGCCAACTGAGCGGCCAAGGCTATCTGGACCGGACTATCGAGGCGGTTATATTTGAGAGATTCAGTGAGAACACTGACGATCAATTCCCGCGATTTCGCAATTTCGGTGTCCGGCTGGTAGTCATAGTCGAAGGCCTTGATGTTGTTAATGTCGAAAGGAATGGCCTCACCGGTTTGGCGAAAGATCGCCGTCCCGGCTTGATGAGAACGGTGACGCACCCCCAGTTCGTAAAATACGTTGGCGTTGAGGCCGCTGATATCGGCCAGGGCAAACCGCGAATACTCAATATAGTTAAACATCTCGACGCTGATATCGCCCGAAAAGAAGTCTCTATCGGTGCGCCGCGGCTCAAGGAATCCGCCTTCGGGCAAGGGCACTTGTGCCACTGCGGGGCAAAAAATCTGGTCGTAGATGAAGTTAAAGTCGATTTCGTGCTCGCCGACTTTTTTCTTGCCAAAGGGCATGATGATGAAACAGCTTTTGGTGTAATCGATGGTTGTGGACATGGTTGCTCCTTCTTGCTTGTTATGGCTGTAATCGGGATGGGTTCACATCCAGGCGGATTGGATGCTGGTATTTTGTTAGTTTAATTCTTTAGCAGATTCCTCACCGTCACTGTATGCGTATGAAATAAACACCCTCGGTGGCGAATTAATTGGATTGTACTCTTTAGCTTTCATGGCTCCATTCCTGAATCCAGGGATTGCTACCACAATTTTCTCGTATCGATCCAAACCACCTGCCCGGTGCGTTTCTTGACTTCCAGCATCATGTGCTGTGTGCCGCCGGGCCCGTCGCCGCTTTGGCCATTCCAGAGGCAAATAAATCGCACCTTCTCCGGCCCATAAGCCAGCGCCGTGTAAAGCAACCAGAGGTTACAACGTTCGTAGGGGTCGCGGGCGGATTCGCCCAGTTCCTTCGGCATGCAGCGAGGCGGGCGCTCTTTTTCCAGTTTGTCCTTCACTGCGTAGTAGCGGCTTCGCCAGTCGCCGGCGGCCGGGGTGACGGAGCGTTCGATGAAGTCGGGTTCCGGAAAAGGTTGCAGCAGTTGCAGTTTCACGTCACGCGTCTGGCAGGCTTCCGCGAAAATCAGATCGCCGCCGCTGGCGCCTTGGGTGAAAGCCAGGTCGTCGGGGCCGGCGCCGAGATCGTCCAGGGCTTTGGCGATGGCTGCCTCGGCGAGGGGCACCTTATCCAAAGGGAAGCGGGTTGTGGAGCGATCGGGCGCATCGACCATGTGGCCGGAGAACAGCAGCACGTGCCGAGGCAACCACTGTCCCGCCGGTGGTTTGAGTCTATTCAGCGCACGTTCGAAGGTGGCGATGCCGGCAGCTACGCAGTCGGGCTTAAAGCCCAGGTCATTCAGCAAGCGCAGTTGCGCCAGGGTGGAGTTGAGGGCGAACCAGTCCTTTTCCGCACAGGCGATGGCTTCCTGATAAGCGTCCTTGACGCTGTCGGGATTGCCGGTTAGCACTTCCAGATCGCCCAAGGTGGCTTTGGCCCAGAATTGCTGGTAATCATCCTGTTCGCAAGCCGCGCCCCAACGCACCCCTCCGGCCATGGCCGTAGCCTCCGCCTCGTAACGGCCATCATGGTTAAGGTGCTGGAACAACTGCATGAGGGTGATAGCGTTAATGCCGGAGTAGTAATGGGTCGGTGCGGACTTGAAGGCGCTGGCGTAGCTGAGGATGGCGGCGCGGAGGAGGGCTTTTTCGTCGCGGGCGTCCTCTTGCATTTGCTCCGGCGTGCTGCCGGAGCGACGCCAGGCTTCGACCCAGGCATCTTTGTCCACGCGGCCTAGCAGCGCCCAGGCTTCGGGATCTTTGGGCCTAGCCTCCAGGAGTTTCCGGTAGTGGGCACGGGCCTCGTCGAGCCGGCCCAATCGCTGCAAGCAAATGCCTTTTTTCTGTTGAGCGTCTTGTTTGTCGGGTTCCACTTCCAGACAACGTTCGAATTCCTCAAGCGCCAGCTCAAAATGCTCCAGTTTGCGTAGCGCATCACCGGCGATGTAAGCGGCTTCGGCGCGAAAAGCCGCCACCGGGGCTTCTTCGGCCAACAAGAGGATGTCGCCGATACTTTGTTTCCGGCGGGCCAGATCGATCCGCCGGGCCCAATCGTCATGTTTTTCCCAGAATGCCCTCGCATCCCCCGCTTTCAAGCGTTTCCATTCCGGTTCTTCTAAATTGGGAAGCAGGTTGAACACGGGACTTATTTTGCGCCCATGCCAGGATTCCAGGGTGTCTTTGGCCATTTTGGTCAGCGCTTTCCGATCATCTTCCAAGGTGTCGGGGTTGGGGATTCCCTTCTTCAGGGAATAATGCAGTTTACGGTCA
>CAYVFT010000040.1:0-29449 GCA_964450225.1 uncultured Crenothrix sp.
TGGCACAATTACCGTTCAATCGCATCGGGTGACCATCCCTGTTCATTAAGCAAAGTTGACGCTGTACTTCTAAAATCATGCGGGGTCATAGCGTCAGAGTCATAGCCCAGCGTCCTTAGGGCGGTTCTTATGGTGTTATCTGACATCGGTCTACCATCGCCTCTACTGCTTGGGAATACATAGCTCACTGATCCGGTAAAGGGCCTGATTTCTTCCAGGATGGAAACCGATTGAGCAGAAAGAGGGACGATGTGCCCCACTTTATTTTAGTAACGAATTAAAGCCATTCTTTTGTATTTAAATCGATGTCCTTCCATTCCATTTGCCTTTAGCTATTCCGCCAATGACTGGAAATACATGTAGTTCAAGTCGGCTTATTTTCTTTTGGTGGGTTATGTCTCGAACAGTGTGCTCGATTGAAGCCAGCCAGTCGCGGGCTATATGCTCAAAGCTGTTTTGCATCCAGGCGGCTTTTGTTTTCAATCGCGGCCTTTTTGACCGCTTTTGTTGCTTTTCGTGTGTCGCCTGGGTCTGTACCGCCCCTCAATCTGTTTTTTAGCAGTATCGCGTTTATCTCTGGCTTCTTTAAGTGATGTTACCGGGTAAGCCCCAGTGCTAATTTTTTACGCTTTCCGGCAAACCTGTAATCGTATCTAAAGTATTTTGACCCATTTGAATGGACGAGTAGGTACATTCCTTTCTCATCTTGCATTTTGTAAGGCTTGTCGGTGGGCTTGGCGTTCTTTATGGCGGTATAAATACCAGTAACGTTGAATATACCGCCAAATGTACCGCTACGAATGGCGGTATGTCAAAGATTCTTATTGCATATTGCTGAACAATAAAAAACCCGCTAAGCCTTATGACTTGCGGGTTTATGTATTTCTTTGCACGTCTCTGAACCTTCAAATGGTACCGAGAAGAGGACTTGAACCTCCACGAGCTTGCGCCCACTAGCACCTGAAGCTAGCGTGTCTACCAATTTCACCATCTCGGCAAAGAGGTGCTGTAAAAGCAAAATGAATTCTTAATATAACTTTTTAGCTCATTTTTGTCAATTAAAAACTATAATAACATTTCAGTTCAAATTTACGGAAATTGTGTAAACAGGATAAATTTAGTTAATTGAGATCAGAAGGATTTTCTATTTTCAATTCTAATCGATAGGCTAAACATGTATCATATAAACATATCGTTTAACCGTGTCAATCATCTTGTATCTTATTATTTAAATGTCATCGAAGTCTAATAAAGACGTTGATTTTAATTCAACAAACGATCCATACGCTCAGCGCGAAGCTGAGAAGTATGAAAATCCAATTCCCAGTCGCGAGTTGATACTCCAGTTAATCGAACATGTTGGAAAACCTCTGTCGCGCGTTGACATTGCAGAGGCATTTACTCTTGAAAATGAAAGCGATCTGGAGGCGCTACGCCGGCGTCTGAGGGCAATGGAGCGCGATGGACAGTTGTTATTTAATCGAGGGCAGCAATACTGCCTTGTTAATAACAAGGACTTGATTGTCGGTCGTATTATAGGTCACCCTGATGGCTTTGGTTTTGTCAGGCCAGATGATGGATCGGATGACTTGTATCTATCACCACGCGAAATGAACCCCTTGCTTCATAATGACAGGGCGATGGTGCGCGTTGCAGGGATTGATAAAAAAGGCCGACGCGAAGGCGCGGTTGTCGAGATTCTGGAAAGGAATACCCACCAGATAGTCGGGCGCCTTTATAAGGAAGACAGTTTTACTTACGTTGTGCCCGATAATAAAAATATCGCACAAACACTTTTAGTCCAGAAAGGTGGTATCGGTAAAGCCAAGCAGGGACAAATTGTTGTTGCCGAAGTTATCGAGCAACCGACTAAATTACGCCAGCCCATCGGCAGAATTATCGAAGTGTTGGGGGACCATCTCGCCCCCGGTATGGAAATTGAAATGGCGATTCGTTCTCATGAGTTGCCTCATATATGGCCTGAAGAATTGCTGGAAGAAATTAAGTCGCTAAGTGAAGAGGTGCCTGAATCGGCCAAGGAAAATCGCATGGATTTGCGGAACACACCCTTGGTTACCATTGACGGTGAAGATGCGCGGGATTTTGATGATGCCGTTTATTGCAAGAGAACCCCTAAAGGCTGGAAATTGCTGGTAGCGATTGCCGATGTTTCGCATTATGTGCAGGTCAATAGCGAACTGGATAAAGAGGCTAAAAATCGCAGTACCTCGGTTTATTTTCCCGAACAAGTTATCCCCATGTTGCCGGAAATCTTGTCCAACGGTTTATGTTCGCTTAATCCTGAGGTTGACCGTTTATGCATGGTTTGTGAGATGCTCATAGACGAGCAGGGTAAAGTGATGCGGTCAAAGTTCTTTGATGCGGTAATGCGCTCTCATGCTCGCTTAACTTATACCGAAGTTGCAAGTATGCTGGTCGATGGCGATCAAGTTTTGGCAGAAAAATATAAGCCGTTAATGCCGCATTTACGCGAGCTATACGCGCTTTATAAAGTTATGCGCGTAAGTCGCGAACAACGTGGTGCAATGGACTTTGACACCCAGGAAACGCGGATTATTTTTGGTAAAGAACGTAAAATTGAAAAGATAGTGCCCGTAGTGCGCAACGACGCGCACAAACTGATTGAAGAATTTATGATTACCGCCAACAGCGCGGCGGCGCGGTTTTTAAATGCCAAAAAAATCCCCAAGCTGTTGCGTGTGCATGAAGGGCCAAGCGCCGACAAGATGCTTAACCTGAAAACCTTTTTGGGTGAACTGGGTTTAAAATTTGGCGGTGGAGTTAATCCTACTCCATTGGATTACATGCACTTGGTTGAATCTGTAAAAGGCCGGCCCGACGCGCATTTAATCCAGACGGTTTTGTTACGTTCCATGTCACAAGCGGTCTACAGTCCCGAATTAAAAGGCCATTTTGGTTTGGCGCTGGACGCTTATGCGCACTTTACATCGCCTATACGCCGTTATCCCGATTTGCTGGTACATCGAGCAATCCGGCATTGTTTGCAGGGCAAAAAGGCAGAAACTTTTGTATATGGATTTCCCGACATGGTGCTTTTGGGCGAGCATTGCTCGGCCAATGAGCGGCGCGCTGATGATGCCACCCGCGATGTAGTGAGCTGGCTCAAATGTGAATATATGATGGATAAAATTGGTGAAGAATTCCCCGGTATTATTTCCGCAGTCACTTCGTTTGGTTTCTTTGTCGAACTTGCCGATATATTTGTTGAAGGCTTGGTGCATATCAGTAATCTGGGGCAAGATTATTTTCATTTTGACCCGACCAGTCATCAGTTAAAAGGTGAGCGCACGGGTTTGAATTTCCGCTTGGGCGATAGTGTGAAGATCAAGGTAGCCCGCGTTGACTTGGATGAAAAGAAGATGGATTTTGAGTTGGTGCAAAAACAGGAGTCTGTAAAAAAAGCAGATGCAAGTAATAAACCTAAGAAAAGACGGCGGAAAAAAAAGGTTTAGCCTGATCTACTTCCATCTTCTCCTCGTGGGCTTGTTTCCAAACTGGAAATTGGAGATAAACTGAATTGCTTAAAACCTTCAATTCAAACTATCAAGAAAAAAACTGGATTCAGCAAAATGGCACGTGAAGGCCAATGGATTAACCAGCCCATAGCTAAAGCAGTCAATATTCAAACTAGAAGGAAGATGACGAGTTTGCAATTTATCCGCTAAGAGTTGAGTTATAAATAGATATAACAAGGCGCATTAATACCTATCAAAAGCTCAATACCCATAATTTAAGCTTCCCATACATCATAATAAATGAAATCAAGCAAATTATTTGGCCTTCATTCGGTGCAGGCGGCTCTGGATTATTCGCCTAAAAAAATCCACAAGGCATGGGTTGATAGCGGGCGGCAGGATAAACGTCTGACGCAGGCGATTGATGACTTATTAGCGTTGGGCATAGAGCCTGAAAAAGTTGATAGAAAAAAACTGGATCGCTTGGCCGATGGTAGTAATCATCAAGGTATTGTTATCGAAGTTGAAATGCCGGGTGAATTGTCAGAAAGTGATTTAAAAACAGCAGTTGAAAATCTGTCGGAAACGGCTTTATTTCTGGTGCTGGACAATGTCCAAGATCCTCATAATCTCGGTGCGTGTCTTCGAACGGCCGATGCGACGGGCGTACATGGCGTTATTATTACCAAAGACAATGCAACAGGTATTACGCCGACTGTTTGCAAAGTAGCCAGTGGCGCCGCGGAAACTGTACCGGTTTATCAGGTGACCAATTTATCCCGAACCTTGCGCTGGCTGAAAGGGGAGGGCTTATGGGTTATGGGCGCGGCAGGCGATACAGCGAGGACTGTTTATAAAACCGATTTTACCGTCCCAATGGCTTTGGTTGTCGGCGCAGAAGGCAAGGGTTTAAGACGGTTGACCAAAGAACAATGTGATATGCTGGTATCCGTGCCTATGTTGGGTCAGGTAGACAGTCTTAATTTGTCGGTTGCTACAGGTGTGCTGCTCTATGAAGCCGTGCGCCAGAGATTATCGGCTGTTAATTAATGGAAACAAAACCAACTTACTGGCTGCTTCAAGGCATAGGCTTAAGCTGCATCCGTGATGACCGGGTATTGTTTGAAGGACTGACGTTTGACCTTGTCTCAGGACAAGTGTTATTGCTGGAAGGCAAGAACGGCAGCGGTAAAACCTCGTTATTGCGTATTTTATGCGGCTTTCGTGAACCCGATGCCGGAGAGGTATTTTGGTGCGGTGACGCCATTAATATTAGCCAGTATTACGAAGATATGGCTTATGTAGGGCATTTAGATGGCGTTAAAAAGGAATTGACAGTGCTGGAAAATTTAAAGGTATCCTTGGCGTTGGGTCGGTCTGGACAATATTCTATTCAACAGGCTCTCACTAAAGTGCATTTGGCAGATTATGATGATGTTTTGGTTCAGTCATTGTCCGCGGGTCAGAAAAGACGCTTATCCTTAGCACGGTTATTGATTACGAAAAATATCGTGTGGATACTCGATGAGCCTTTTACTTCGCTCGATAAGCAGGGCATTGCGCTGATTGAAACCTTAATGTCCGAGCATTGCGCCAGTGGCGGAATGATTGTTTTAACATCACACCACGATATCGAATTGCACGGTGTTGATGTACAACGTATTAATTTATCTTGATGTCTTTATCCCACGCATTTTTTGCCATTATTAGGCGCGATTTGGTCTTGGCCTTGCGCCGACGTTCGGAAATCGCTAATCCACTATTGTTTTTTATTCTGGTCATCACCCTGTTTCCCTTAGGTATTGGTGCTCAGCCGAATTTGTTGCAAGCTATCGCGCCGGGTATTATTTGGGTTTCCGCATTATTGGCGGCCATGTTGTCTTTGGATAGCCTGTTCCGTTCGGATTTTGATGATGGCTCTTTGGAGCAGATTTTATTGAGTCCGCATCCGGCATCTATTCTGGTATTGGCTAAAATCATTGCCCACTGGCTGGTGACAGGATTGCCGCTATTGATAGTCGCACCATTGTTAGCGGTTTTTTTAGGAATACCCACGCATTCATTAGGTATTTTATTATTGACATTACTTCTGGGAACGCCGGTGTTAAGCTTAATCGGCGCGATTGGGGTCGCTCTTACTGTAGGATTACGCAGAGGCGGCATGATTTTATCTTTACTGGTTTTACCTCTGTATGTACCTGTTCTTATTTTTGCCAGCAATGCGGTCGAAATGGCGGGTAGTGGTTTACCTGTCAATGCACAGATCAATATTTTGATTTCAATTTTATTGATGGCTTTAGTCCTGGCCCCCTGGCCGACAGCCGCCGCATTAAAAATGAGTATAAATTGATAGTTCCTTGAGCACCTGCTCAAAATAGTTTTTTACCGAATGACTGAGCTCCAGTAAATGGCTTCGGCAGCAACTGTTTCAATAGCTGGTAGGGCCCAATTGTCTTGTTCGACGAAGTAAATATGATTATCGATAGGCGCCCTTAACGTATCGACAACCCCTCTGTTTAATAGACCAACTGCCGCCAATGGCAGCGGATGTCCCCAGCGAGTTAGACGCAAATCCACGATATCCTGTTCAGTTAACTGATAAAAAGGGTAAATTTCATCTTTTATTTGTGCGGAAATTTTCGTTTTCATAGCCGCGTAGGCATCCTGGGCATAAAGTTCTGCGCGGCCGCCATGATAGGGAAAAGCTTGATATAAACTGAGGACAGTCTTCTGCCGGTCTGGCGAAGAGAAGTTGGCATTGATAATATCGGTAATACCGCGGTTGTTGGCATAAGCCGCTACATTGTCAACATCAGCTTTACCTGCACCTAGCCAATACAGGTCATAATCTGTTTCATTAATAGGGCGATTAATAAGCAGATCGGCTACAACATAAGCACGATATTCTAGTTCTGAAATAGCCGCCAATTTTGCTGGAGGCAATGAGTCTATGAGTTTTGCTGCGACAAATTTAGGACAAGACATAATAACTTTTTCAGTCAGAATGCTTTGTGCTTGATTATTAGCGTCAATATAGCTGATCAATATGCCGTTTTGTTCCGTTTGAACAGAAAAAACCAGACATCCGGAAAGTAAATTATTGGCAGGAAGCCCCCTGTATAATTGTTTTAGCAAAGCTTCGGCAATATAAGCATTGCCACCAGGGAAAACCGCAATATCCGAGAATTCCGCTGCAAAAAAATTAATACCTGCCGCTGCAGATATTTCTGTAGCAGAACCACCAAATGATGAAAAGCAATAATGTTCAAGTAGTGTTGTCAGATGCGGAGGAAGAGTTGAGCCGATATTTCTTTCTAAATGACTTTTAAAATTTTCTTGGTCAAGTTTATTGACATATTGGCGCAGCTTCGCATTATCGGTGGGGTAGTCTGGAAAAATATTACCCCCTTCGTTAATAAACGACATGAAATAGTCATAAAGTCTTTTATATGTAGCTTTGTGTTCCGGCTCACTATTGCCAGCCCAGAAATTTTCAAACAGCTTGCCATTTAACACGACATGACCGTCGCTGCCGTTTTTTATAGTCCAATCCTTAACGATGCCGAGGTCTTTAAGAATTTTATAAAGCTCGGAATCTTGTTCCGGTTTCACTAAATAAGCTGCTCCTATTGCATAATTCAGTCCGTTCCAGGCTTCGCCTTTAGCATTACCGCCAAAACGCTTGGCCTGTTCTAAAATAACCGGTTTTTTATCGCGCAGCAGATAGGCGCTCATCAATCCGCTCATGCCTCCGCCAATAATAACCAAGTCTTCCTTGCGCTTAGGTTTGGGTAATCCCCCCACAGTTTTAATATAAGACGATTTATCCCAGAGAACCTGATGAGGTCGACTAAAATCATCACCGGTAAATATCGTCCGAGCGTGATCATTTAGAGACCGATTGATAGGGCTGATGAGAGAAAGATAATCGGTTTCAGTCGCTTGAGGTATTTTCGCAGCATGCTGACAAGCAGGCAAAAAAGGTAACAATGGAATTAATCCAAGTCCTTTAAGCAGCGCTCGACGATTTAAAGACAGGTTTTTGTCAAGCCGTCTGAATTTTTTGTGCATAATTTAAAGGCCTATATTTCATCCCGGGAAATATGCCTGCAAAATCTGAAAAAAGCCTGTAATTTTTGATTTTCTGGAATCCGGAATGATCAGGATTTTTTTAAGTTCCCCGCATGCAGGCCGCATTCCTTTTTAGCTCCCGATTCCCACCACCAGCGACCGGCTCGCTCATGTTGATTCGGCAAAACTGCGCGGGTGCAGGGTTCACAGCCTATGCTGATATAGCCTTTTTCGTGTAATTCATTATAAGGGACTTGATAGGCTTCGATATAATCCCAAATTTGCGATGAACTCCAATTCAGTAAGGGATTAAATTTTATCAATAAGTGTTCGGCGGTGGAAAATGCGGTGTCTATTTCCACCTCTGGAATATGCTGCCGGGTATCCAGACTTTGATCTTTGCGTTGGCCGGTAATCCAGGCGTCAACATGTGCCAGTTTGCGTTTTAAGGGTTCTACCTTACGAATACCGCAACATTCCTGGTGACCATCCTCATAAAAGCTGAACAGGCCTTTCTTTTTTACAAAGCTATCGAGTACTTCTCTGTCCGGTGTCAATAATTCAATGTCTATCTGGTAATGTTTTCTGACTTTTTCTATAAAGCGATAGGTTTCGGGATGCAAACGGCCGGTATCCAAAGAGAAAACCTGAATGTCTTTTCTGATTTTGACAGCCATATCGATCAGCACAACATCTTCCGCGCCGCTGAAAGATATCGCAATATTATCAAACCGCTCCAGCGCTTTTTTAAGGATTGCGCGCGGATTTTTATTGACCAACTCGGCTTGTAATTGCTGAATATTAAAGGTAGTCATGATGATATGGATTCCTTGTTCTATGTTACCAGAGGCTGCGAATGTATTCGGTATCAATTAAGAAAAATTACACTACAAAAATCAGCCGTTTTCTTTAAGTTCTTCAGGCCTCTATGGTGATGCATATTTTATGTTTGTGAAAAATATTGCTTCAAAAAATCATCGAAAGGGATTTGTTTATTGCATTCGAGTTCCTTTTGTTTGGCAAGGGACTGCTTAGCCAAATCATTAAACTCTTGGGTATGGGTTTTATCCAGTTTATTGACACCAAAATACCGCGCATGTTCAGCTGACTTATTTAACGCAAAAGAACCAAAGGCTTGTTGGGTTTGAGTCATAGAGTCCAGTATTCTTGCTGATGCGGTTAAATCCGGATTCTGAATTAACAATTGTTGTCCTTCCAAGGCGGAACTATAAGGCTTGTCAGCGTCCCCTTTATCAAGAATTGCACAGATTGGCTGCATTGATTCAAGAATTTCATTGGCCCAGTCCTGCAATGGAATCTTTTTATTGCCTTTATCAAGTTCCAGACCAGGCTTTCTGCCAAAATTTGCAACCGTCAACTGATTGGTATTATTGATCTGGTGATCCTGATCTGAAATTTTAGGGCTGTCTTTAAACAAACAAGTGAGTAAAAGCGCCTCTATAAAACGGGCTTTCGCTTCGTCAATGCCGTTGGGGTTAAATAAATCCAGATCAAGGGAACGCATTTCTATATAGCGAACGCCACGTTTTTTAAGAGCTAGTGTCGGCTTTTCGCCGGAATTGATAATTTGCTTGGGCCGAATAGTGCTATAAAACTCGTTTTCAATTTGCAGGATATTACTGTTAAGTTGACGATATTCGCCATTAACAAAAACCCCGATTTTTTCATATTCAGGAAAGGGCGTTTCAATGGCTTTACTCAGGCTACTAACATAGCCAGATAAAGAATTGTAATCAATTTTGAGAGCAGCCTGATTTTTACTTTTGTAACCTATATCACTCATGCGTAATGAGGTTGCGTAGGGATGATAGAGCGTGCAATGATCGAACTCTTCAAAATGTGCCATCAACGCTGGGCGGCTTTTGAAGAAGGTTTTGCAAATGGCTGGCGATGCGCCGAATAAATACAGGATTAACCAGCCCAGTCGCTGAAAGTTTCTAATTAAACCGAAGTAACCATCGGCAGTAAATTGTTCCAAACTGAGTTGACTGTTTTCTTGTTGCTGCAAAGTGGTCCACAGGGCTTCGGGCACAGAATAATTAAAATGGATACCGGCGATAGCTTGCATAGTTCTACCGTACCGGTGCCATAAGCCGTGCCGATAAACATGCTTCATGCGGCCTATGTTGGACGATCCGTATTCGGCAATGGGAATACTTTCATCACCATCGATGCCACAGGGCATACTGGCACCCAGCAATATTTCATTGTCCAGATGATCATAAACAAACTGGTGAATGTTATGCAAATAGTCCAGCGTATCTTTTATGTCAGCAAACGGTGGAGTAATTAATTCGATCAGCGCTTCAGAATAGTCCGTGGTTATATACGGATGCGTCAGTGCTGAACCTAGTGCTATGGGGTGGGGTGTTTGGGCAATAAAACCATCGTTAGCTATACGCAGACTTTCTTTTTCAATTCCTTTGAGCCCCCCGCAGAGCAAATATTGCTTGTCGTTTGTAAGAAGTTGATCCAGTCGCGTCGAAAGCTTATTAGTAAAATAGGTCATAGAGTGGGCGTGTGTTCCCGGCAGTCCTGTATAATTGGCTCATTATAAAGGGTTTAACTAATTGAAGAAATATAATCCTAGTACGGGAGAAGCGGTGAATAAGAAGCCCATTGAAATACTCAAAGCCGTTTTTGGTTATGATAGGTTTAGAGGTCAGCAACAGGAAGTCATTGAACATCTTTTAGCTGGGCAGGATGCTCTGCTATTAATGCCGACAGGCGGCGGTAAATCATTGTGCTATCAGATTCCCGCTTTAATCAGGCCTGGCGTCGGTATTGTCATTTCTCCGTTGATCGCATTAATGCAGGACCAAGTGAGCGCCTTGCTTCAGTTGGGCGTAAAAGCCGCCTTTCTTAATTCCACTTTATCAATGGAAGAAGCGCGACGTATTGAGATGCAGTTACTTAACAACGAGCTGGATTTACTCTACATTGCCCCGGAAAGGTTAACTTCAGTGCGTACTTCAGCCTTGTTTAAACGTATCCAGATTGCCCTGTTTGCCATTGATGAAGCGCATTGTGTGTCCCAATGGGGGCATGATTTTCGCGTGGATTACTTGCAACTTTCCCTATTGCATGAGCAATTTCCTGATATTCCGCGTATTGCCCTGACGGCAACCGCAGACGAAAAAACCCGGCAAGAAATTATTCTGCGCTTACAACTGGAACAAGCCCCACTATTTCTCAGTGGTTTTGACCGCCCCAATATCCGTTACCGGATTGTTCAGAAACAAAATGCCCGGCAGCAATTAATTGACTTTATACGTACTGAACATGCCGGTGATGCCGGCATCGTTTATTGTCTATCGCGTAATAAAGTGGATGAAACCGCCGAATGGCTGAGAGCCAATGGTGTTAATGCCCTGGCATATCATGCAGGGATGGCTGGCGATTTGCGGTACCAGCATCAACACCGGTTTTTAATGGAAGACGGTCTGGTGATTGTTGCCACCATTGCTTTTGGCATGGGCATTGATAAACCCAATGTGCGCTTTGTTGCCCATCTGGATTTGCCAAAAAGTGTTGAAGCCTATTATCAGGAAACGGGCAGGGCTGGGCGTGATGGCTTGCCTGCTAATGCATGGATGGCTTATGGCTTGCAGGATGTCATCACCCTGCGGCGAATGCTTGCGGATTCCAACGCCGATGAAGCTCATAAACGGCTGGAATTGCATAAACTCGATGCCATGTTGGCCTTATGTGAGCAAGTGCATTGCCGGCGGCAGGCGTTATTAAATTATTTTGGCGATCATCTTGAGCAGCCTTGTAATAATTGCGATACCTGTCTGGAAACGGTGCAAACGTGGGATGGAACGCTGGTTGCACAACAAGCGTTATCCTGCATTTATCGCACCGGGCAACGTTTTGGCGTGGGCTATTTGATTGATGTACTGCGAGGTAAGCTAACAGAGCGGATTATCAGTTTTGCCCACGATAAACAATCTACTTTTGGTATAGGCAAGGAACTGGATGAACAACAATGGTCTTCGGTATTCAGACAGCTGGTTGCACGCGGCCTGGTTGCCGTCAATTTTGAACATTTTGGTGTGTTGCAACTGACTGATGCTTGCCGGCCAATTCTGCGCGGCGAACAACAACTGATATTACGCAAAGACCTGAAACCTGAGAAAATCAAACCCGGTAAAAAAACTGCCGGCAGTAAAACAGTTAGCGAGATCAATGCCGCGCTATGGGACGCATTACGCGCCAAGCGTCGTGAAATTGCAGATGAACAGGATGTCCCGCCCTTCATTATTTTCCATGACGCCACCCTGATGGCGATGCTTGAAGCCAGACCCGCTAACCTTAAGCAAATGGCGTTGATTTCGGGTGTCGGTGTACGCAAGCTGGAACTCTATGGCGAACAATTTTTGGCGGTTATCAACGAATATGCCGATGACCGTAAAGCCCCGGACACCGTGATTGAATCGGCGGATATGTTCAAACTGGGCTACAGCGTACAGCAGATTGCCCAAAAACGTGGCTATAAAGAGGACACTATTTATAATCATCTCTCGCAAGCTCTGGAGCAGGGAATGCTGATCTTGACTGATGTTGTGGAATTGCCGGAGCAGGAAATCAAGCGGATAGAAGAAGTAATTCTGAGTCTGCCTGACGAGCAACAAAATGCGCTCAAGCCTGTTTATGAACTGTTTGAAGGCCAATACAGTTACGGTGTATTGCGTTGTGTAAGAGCGGCTTTGCAGTATCAGACGGTATCAACCGTAGGTCAGGTTAGCGCGGCGTAATCTGCCGACTTTCTGAATTGATAATTTTTTTTTAAACAGTGATCTAGCCACTTTTGCAGAAAATAGTTCAAGCGCCATTTGTAATTCATGATTTCCCGGCTCAATCCCGGGTTCTTAAAGACTTGCGCTACGCTGGCGCGGACATGATCGCTTAATACTTCGGCTAGTTGTGCATCCAGATAAAGCCGTATTTTGACGGCTGGCTCCAGAAATTCATCCAGATTCTTGTTGAAACAATGGCTGAGTTCAACAGTCATTGTGTAGGGCGTGCTTTCGATGACTGTAATATGAAGAGACGAATTATTGGGGGCAAGTCCAATCGCTGTCTCTTTGAATGTGAGTAAATCCGGGATTAACTTAAGTAATTTTTGGTAGTTGGATTCACAGATTAGTTCCAGGCAGAATGACTTATTGACCGGATTAATAAAGCTCATAGTAAGTGTCAGTTTTCCCGGTAACAGGCATGGGCGCTGGCCGTTTCCCATAACACGACTTGGGCAACGTTAAAACCTGCTTGTTTTAGATATCGATAAATCATTTTACTTAATACTTCGGCAGTAGGATGTTCATCAAGGGCAAGAAAACGTTCGTTGTTTTCGGTGAGCATTGGGATTATCGGGTCATCTTTATGCAGTAGGAAGTTATGATCGAGACAATCATCAATATAGGCTTCTACACAATCTCTAATATCAGAAAAATCGCAGACCATACCTTGGTCGTTGAGTTGATCCTGTTGTATTGAAATAGAAGCTTTAACACTATGTCCGTGTAAATTACGGCATTTGCCGGGATGATTCATTAATCGATGCCCGTAACAAAAATAAACTTCTTTGGTAATAGTAAACATATTAAGAGACTAAGAATGTTGCCATACTATTTTGGAAGTATATATGGCTGGACAATGGGGCTTTTTTAAAAGTGTACTATAAAAACGTGCATATAGGTGGATGATGATTGTTAAATACCAATTAATTTAGAATTTATTGCTGAATTTCTATAAAATCTATTTTTTACTCATAGCTCAGATCACGTCTACATGGACCTAAAATTTCTCGATTTCGAACAACCTATCGCTGAATTAGAAGCGAAAATTAAAGAACTCCGCAATGTGGAATTTGATAATAAAATTAATATTTCCGATGCGCTTAAACAGCTGGAAGACAGAAGCCAGGCTCTGACTGAATCAATTTTTAGTAATCTTACTGATTGGCAGATTTCCCAACTATCCAGACATCCAGGGCGACCCTATACGCTGGATTATGTTGAACATATCTTTACCGATTTTCACGAGCTGCATGGCGACCGGACTTATGCCGATGATCCTGCTATTGTTTGCGGATTGGCGCGTCTTGAAGGGCAGCCAGTAATGGTGATTGGGCATCAAAAAGGCCGTGATACCAAGGAAAAAATTTATCGCAACTTCGGTATGCCTCGCCCCGAAGGTTATCGCAAAGCTTTGCGTATTATGAAAATGGCAGAGCGTTTTAAAATTCCCGTTATTTGTCTAATCGATACTCCGGGCGCCTATCCCGGTATTGGCGCAGAAGAACGGGGACAAAGTGAAGCTATCGCCAGAAACCTGTTTGAAATGACCAAACTAAGAACGCCCATTATTTGTACAATTATTGGTGAGGGCGGTTCGGGCGGTGCCTTGGCGATTGGTGTGGGCGATCGTTTGATCATGCTGGAATACAGCATATATTCCGTTATTTCACCCGAAGGGTGTGCATCCATTCTGTGGAAAAGCGCAGATAAGTCACAATTAGCGGCGGAGGCTATGGGTATTACTTCTGACCGTATTCGTGAACAGGGTTTTCTGGATGAAGTTGTCAGAGAGCCTTTAGGGGGCGGGCATCGAGATTTCAAGATTATTGCCTTGAATTTAAAAGAAGCTTTGATTCGTCATTTGGCAGAGTTAAAGCACCAAGATATTGATGAACTGCTGGAAAAGCGTTACCAGCGAATTATGAGCTTTGGGGTTTATACTGAAGAAGCGGGTAAATAATCGTAAGCTTAATGTTGAAGTTGAGCGAAAATGAAGTTTGCTGACCTTTTGTTAACGAATTGCTGATATGAGTTTCCTCGTAAGTTGGTCATTCCCAATTAAGTTAAGAATTGTCATTTAAAAATGCTATTAATTTAATAGCTTATGCTAATTTCACCTTTTGAATAGTTGAGTCAGTTGATTCATAGATTAGAACATTAACTGAGTTGTCAAATTCTGGCAGCCCCCGGCAAAACCGGGGGCGCTTTTGTAATTTAAGTTATAAAGCCAATCGTAGATGTTGATTAAAGAAGCTGCGTGAAGCGGCTTGATAGATGAGAGCATGATTTTTTGTTTCCATCAATAAACTGTTCGCACTTCTCCAGCAGGTATGAGGATTTATCAAGAAAGTTTTTTATATTTGAGTCGATGTGGATTATCGGCATCACTGCCCAAACGGCGATGTCGGTCGGCCTCGTAATCTTCATAGTTGCCTTCAAACCAGACAACCTGACTGTCGCCTTCAAATGCCAGCATGTGCGTGGCGATCCTGTCCAGAAACCAGCGGTCATGCGAAATAACCACGGCACAGCCGGGGAAAGCGAGCAACGCTTCTTCCAAAGCGCGCAGCGTTTCAACATCCAGATCGTTAGTCGGTTCATCGAGCAACAGGACATTGCCGCCGGTTTTAAGCAGTTTGGCTAAATGCACACGGTTGCGCTCACCGCCGGAAAGATCGCCGATGCGTTTTCCCTGATCAGCACCTTTAAAATTAAAACGTCCTACATAAGCTCGAGACGGCGTTTCATATTTGCCTACGGTAATCAAATCCAGCCCATCGGAAATTTCTTCAAAGACAGTTTTTTTCGGATCCAGGTTGTCACGCAATTGATCGACATAGGCGAGTTGGACGGTTTGTCCCAATGTTAAGGTGCCGGAATCAGGTTTTTCCAGCCCCGCCATCATGCGGAAAAGCGTTGTTTTACCTGCTCCGTTAGGGCCGATAATACCGACTATACCGCCGGGCGGCAGTTTAAAGCTCAATCCGTTGACCAATAGTTTGTCGCCGAATGCTTTGCTGATATTGTCGGCTTCAATAACGACATCACCCAAACGAGGACCGGGTGGAATATAAATTTCATGGGTTTCATTGCGTTTTTGCACATCGGATGACGACAATTCCTCAAAACGTGCAAGCCGTGCCTTGCTTTTGGCATGGCGACCTTTGGGATTTGAGCGCACCCATTCCAACTCTTCTTTCATGGCTTTTTGGCGGGAAGATTCCTGTTTTTCTTCTTGCAACAGACGATTGCTTTTTTGTTCCAGCCAGCTTGAGTAATTTCCTTCCCATGGAATGCCGGAGCCTCTGTCCAGTTCCAGAATCCAGCCGGCCACATTATCCAGGAAGTAACGGTCATGGGTTACTGCAACCACAGTTCCGGGATAATCGTGCAGAAACCGTTCCAGCCAGGCGACTGATTCCGCATCCAGATGGTTAGTGGGTTCGTCCAGTAACAGCATATCGGGGTTTGAAAGCAATAACCGGCATAACGCTACGCGGCGTTTCTCACCGCCCGATAATTTGGTCACATCGGCATCCCAATCGGGCAACCGCAACGCATCAGCCGCGACTTCAAGTTTGCGATCCAGATTATGGCCGTCACAGGCATTGATAATATCTTCCAGACGAGCCTGATCGGCGGCTAGTTTATCGAAATCTGCATCCGGTTCTGCATAAGCGGCATAAACAGCGTCAAGCTGTTCCAAAGCCATCTTAATTTCAACGACGGCTTCTTCAATGTTGCCGCGCACCGTTTTACCGGGATCCAGTTGCGGTTCTTGTGGCAGATAACCGATGTTAATCCCTTTTTGCGGAATGGCTTCGCCTTCAATTTCTTTATCGATGCCTGCCATAATTCTAAGCAGTGTTGATTTACCCGAGCCGTTTAAACCCAGTACGCCAATTTTTGCACCAGGGAAAAAAGACAATGAGATGTCTTTCAGTATGTATTTTTTGGGTGGGACAATTTTGCCAACCCGATTCATTGAATATATGTATTGCGCCATAATATTTGGTTAATCAGTTTAGGGATGATAGAGAGTAACTCGATGTCGGCTATTATTCCATGTTATTTAGTAATTATTAAGTGTTGATAAATTTGGCTGGGAAGACATCTCACACCTATGATTCTTGTAGAGAATGCATGAGTTAGGGGAATAAGTTATGGCTCTTGTCGTGACTGAATTAAAGAATTCACTGGATTTGGAATTAATACCTTGAGCTTTGAAAGGATAGAAGAACAGTAATGAGAGTGATAAATGGGAGTTTTCGATAGCGGATAAAATCATTATTTTCGGTTTTTTGAGTCTTTGGTTAAACGATTGTGGGATGAGTTGAGAAAAAATTTTCAATATAAGATCAAGGTTGGCATGAATTTTCAAAACATTGGTTATGCTGACCTAGCTAAACTTGATTAGCTTGCTATAATTAAAATATCACAATTTAATTTTGAAGATTTTAACGTTGTTTAAAAACATACTCGTTGTTTGTATCGGTAATATATGTAGAAGTCCGATGGCAGAGGGATTACTAAAACAAGCACTCGCTGCCGCCAATAAAGATGATTGTATAGTTAGTTCTGCTGGACTAGGTGCGTTGGTTAATCATCCCCCTGACCCTAAAGCTTGCCAGCTAATGATAGAAAAAGGCATCGATATTTCAGACTATCGTGCCTGTCAATTGAATAAGGAAATGATCCGTAAAGCCGATCTTATCTTGGTAATGGAATCAGCCCATAAAATTGCTATTGAAGAAAGTGAACCGAGCGCAAAAGGAAAAGTTTTTCGTCTTGGTGAATGGGGAAAGTTTGATATTTCTGATCCTTATAAACAGGATATATCTGCCTTTGTAAAATCGTTTAATCTGATAGAACAAGGCATAGCTTTATGGGTGCCAAAACTTTAATGTCTCTTTCAAAGATCAACTGAAAATCAATATATCCCTATCTGTCGAAACATATTACACATGAAATTGTGTTGGAAACTATAAGTCTATGCGAATCAATATATTAACCTTAGTTGCAGTGAGTCAGCTTGGAGCCTGCTCTATTGTCCCTGGCATGCACATAACGCATTTTGCCACTGAGTCGAGCGTAGAAATGCCTGTTAAGGAAAACAATGCAACTATTTTGAAAAAACTGAATATTGAACCCATTACGGCTCAGTTAATTGTTGACTTGGAAAAAGATTTTAACAACTTTAGTTTAGGTCCCGACAATGTTGCCAATCTTTATTTCGACTATCGCATTGGTTCTAACGCAGCAAAAAACGGTTTACCACCTAATGGACCCTACAACCAATATCGTGTTGGCCCTAGAGATATTCTTAATATAACCGTCTGGGACCACCCGGAATTGACCATACCAGCGGGTGAATTTCGCTCGGCAGAAACAGCCGGTACTGTTGTGGGTGAAGACGGTAATATATTCTATCCATATGCGGGCATAATTAAAGCAGCAGGTAAGACCGTTGAAGAAATTCGCGAAGTATTAACACAAAAACTATCAGTCTATATTGAACAAGTCCAACTCGATGTGCGGGTAACGGCTTATAGAAGTCAACGGGTTTATGTCGTCGGTGAAGTCAAAACACCGGGCATCCAGTTGGTTAAAGATATTCCTTTAACAGTGCTGGAAGCGATTAATAGTGCTGGCGGATTTGATACTGAAGCCGATTCACGCAATATTATCCTGACTCGTGACGGCAAAACTTATAATGTCAATTTGCTGGCTCTCTATGAAGGCGGAGATCTCCGCCAAAATGTCACGCTTCAACACGGTGATGTGCTGAACGTGCCGGATAGGGAGTTTAACAAGATTTTTGTTTTTGGAGATTCTACTAGTGGTACTACTGGTACTGGCAGCGGTGCGATTCCTGGCGGAAGCAATTCTACAAGATCAAAAAGTCTCTATATGAGCAAAGGTCGCATGACATTGGCCGAAGCACTTAGCGATGCGGGGGGGTTGAACCAAGATTTTTCAGATGCGGCCCGAATCTTTCTCTTTAGAGGCGGCCTCGGAAAACCGAAAATTTTTCATTTGGACGCCAAATCACCTGATGCCTTATTGTTGGCTGATCGTTTCCCTCTACAGCCCCGTGACGTGATTTTTGTCGATCGTGCAGAAGGTATTCGCTGGAATCAAGTCATTGAGCAGGTACAGCCCACTATCAACCTGCTGAATTCATTGAACGGAACTTTGACCCCTATGCCTACTAGATCGATATACCCTAGCCAATAATCATTAACATTAAATAATGATGCCTGCTATTATTCTAAGCCGAAAAGACATACCAGATGTAAATAGAGGAGCATGCGCACAATGCTTATCTGTAATATCGACATGGTCAAATGGTTTTTAGAGTAATGGCTGGGTGGCTAAAAATCCCCTATGTATTGAAACGTTATAGTTGCACATACTAGGGCTAGTGCTGGTAAATTTCTATCTATTGCCTATTAATGCTATAGGACCTTGTAAAGTAATTACTTGAATTCATTTCACCAAACCTTACTTCATTACAATGCCAAACACTTTTTCCGATAATAAAAAAGTCCCCGTCAATTACTTGCCTAGCCAAGATGACGATGAAATCGATTTAGGTGAATTATTTGCAATTCTTGTAGATAATAAATGGCTTATCGCTTTTATTACAGTGGTTGTATTGATCATCGGTACTGCCAAGGCCTTGATTGACAAGCCAGTTTACAAAGTAGATGCCATGTTGCAAGTTGAAGAAAATTCTCCATCGCTAGGAGCGCTGGACGCAGTAGCGGATTTAATGGAAAGTCAAGTGCCGGTAGAGGCGGAAATTGAGCTTATTAAATCAAGATTGATATTAAGAGCCGCCGTTAAAAGTCTTAATCTGGAAATTATCGCAAAACCAAAATACTTTCCTGTTATCGGTAATGCCATCGCCAGGCGATTTCAACAACACAATGAAGGCGACGAAGTTTCCAGTCCTTTATTCGGACAACCCGGTTATGCTTGGGGTGGCGAATCTATTCAGGTTGAAACCTTTACAGTACCTCCAAATTGGATAGGTGAAAAATTGATATTAATTGCCGGCAAACAGGGTCATTTTCGGTTGATGTATGAAGACGAACTGGTGCTGGAAGGCGAAGTTGGTAAGCTGGCCAGCAAACAACTGGAAGACAAGCAACAATCTGTCACACTGTTTGTGTCACAATTAAAATCGCGACCCGATACCAAATTCATACTCATTCGACAATCGGAGAATGAAGCTATCGATCTGTTAAAAGAAAATATCACAGTGACCGAAAAAGGAAAAAAAACGGGTATACTGGAATTAACAATGGAATCCACAAATCCGGATTCGGCTCTTCAGACATTGAATGAAATAGCAAATATTTATGTTCGGCAAAATGTTGAACAAAAATCTGCAGAAGCACAAAAAACACTGGAATTTCTTGAAAAGCAACTTCCTCAACTAAAACAGCAATTGGAAGCAGCAACAACTGCCTTAAACGATTACAGAACCCGCCATGGCTCTATCGACTTGGAATTGGAAACACAAGGTGTTTTAAAAGGCGTAGTCGAAATACAAACTCAAATTACTCTGCTGCAACAAAAACGTGACGAGCTTCGGCAAAAATTTACTGAATCACATCCTTCAGTTGTCGCTGTTGATAAGCAAATTGCTCGCCTGCAAGGGCAGATGAGTTCAAATGATGACAAAATTGAAGTGCTTCCCGAAACGCAACAAGTCATTTTAAGACTGGCAAGGGACGTTCAGGTCAATACTGAACTGTATACCACTCTACTCAACAATGCCCAGACTTTACGGGTTTCCAAAGCCGGCACAGTAGGTAATGTAAGAATTATTGATTATGCTGTATTGCCTGCCGAGCCGATAAAACCCAAAAAAGCATTGATTGTTGCTGTTTCATTGGTTTTGGGATTAATTTTAGGCATTGCTTTGGCATTTATCCGAAAATCGCTACATCGTGGTGTTGCAGACCCTGATTTGATTGAAAAACAGCTTAACATTCCGGTATATGCAACTATTCCGCATAGTGCACAACAGTTAAAAATTAATGCTAAGTTCAGAAAAAATCAACAAAGTAATGAACTTTCTATTCTTGCACTGCAAAACAACGAAGATCTTGCCATAGAAAGTTTACGTAGTTTACGCACCACCTTGCACTTTGCGTTTCTGGAAGCGCAAAACAACATCATCATGATTACCGGCCCAAGCCCCGGCGTCGGTAAGTCTTTTGTTTCGATTAATCTTGCCACAGTACTGGCTGATGCCGGGAAAAAAATATTGTTGATCGATGGTGATTTACGCAAAGGCTTGATTCATCAAAGCCTGGGTGTTAGTAGAGAACAGGGCTTATCTGAATTCATTTCAAACACAATATCGTTGGATGCGGCGATTCATAAAATACCGATAGCTAACTTCGACTTTATCGCTACCGGAGCTATTCCTCCAAATCCGTCGGAATTATTACTGCATGAAAGATTCGGTATTTTCCTGGAAAACATTAGTAAGCATTACGACCATGTCATTATCGATTCACCTCCCATTTTAGCTGTTACCGATGCAGCTATAATAGGTCGTATGGCCAGCGCGACATTGATGGTTATCAGAGCAGGTCAACATCCTATGCGCGAATTGGAACAAAGCACTAAACGCCTGCTTCAAGCTGGAGTGGACATCAAAGGTATCGTGTTTAATGACGTGCCTGAATCATCATCTCGTTATGGCTACGGAAAATATGTTTATCAATATAGTTACCAAAAATCCGATTGAAGCAACATTACCCCTCCCCTTACTTTTTGCATGAGTTTGTATATTAACCACCATATCCGCAGGGATTGTGTCATGGTGGGTAAATAGGCTCATGTAGCTGTTCGTCCTGACCGTTTGCCTATAAGGACATCCGGGTAAAAGCAAAATCTGTAAGCCTCTTGATTTGACCAACAATCTGTGCCGGAATATGTATCCAGTAGACTTATAAATAAGGATAAGCGCTTAAGTAGCCGATACAAAATAGATCTCTATAAAGCTACAATTTAGTAAACAATATATAATTAAGTTTATATTTTTAATGGAGTGACTAAATGAAAGGCATTATTTTGGCAGGCGGTAGCGGGACAAGACTTTATCCCATTACCAAAGGTGTAAGTAAACAACTAACGCCTATATATGACAAACCAATGATCTATTATCCGCTTTCAGTGCTGATGCTTTCTGGTATTACTGAAGTATTGATCATTTCCACACCGCAAGACCTTCCCCGTTTTGAAGAATTGTTGGGCGATGGTTCCGACATCGGCATGGCATTTTCCTACAAGATTCAACCTTCTCCTGATGGACTTGCTCAGGCATTTATATTGGGGGCAGAATTCATTGGTGAAGATGATGTGTGTATGGTACTGGGTGACAATATCTTTTATGGGCATGGTTTAGTTGAAATGCTGGCACATGCGGTTGCCAATGTAACGCATCATAAAAAGGCAACAGTGTTTGGTTACCATGTCAAAGATCCTGAACATTATGGCGTTGCCGAGTTTGATGATAAGGGTAACGTGCTCAGTATCGAAGAAAAACCGGCTAAACCCAAAAGTAACTATGCTGTAGTGGGCTTGTATTTTTATCCTAACAGTGTTGTTGAAATTGCCAAAAATATCAAACCATCCAATCGCGGGGAGCTTGAAATTACAACTGTCAATCAAGTCTATCTTGAGCAAGGTGGTTTGAAAGTTGAATTGATGGGGCGAGGTTTTGCCTGGCTTGATACCGGCACACATGAATCATTGCTTGAAGCGTCCAATTTTATTCAGACAATTGAAAACAGACAGGGGCTTAAAGTGGCTTGTATTGAAGAAATTGCTTATGAGATGGGCTATATTTCCAAATCCCAGTTGATCAAATTGGCTCAGCCCCTTTTAAAAAACCAATACGGCCAGTATCTAATGAGCAGAGCAAACGAAGGAATTGCAACAAAATGAAATTCATAGAAACAGACATCCCGGAAGTCATTATCATTGAGCCTAAGGTTTTTGGTGATGAACGAGGTTACTTTGTTGAAACTTTCCGCCAGGATAAGTTGGAAGAATTTTTAGGATTTAAAATTGGTTTCATTCAGGATAATGAATCGAAATCAAGTTATGGGGTGCTAAGGGGGCTACATTATCAACTTGCACCTGCATCACAAACAAAACTGGTACGCGTTATCAAAGGCAAAGTGCTCGATGTTGCTGTGGATATTAGAAAAGGGAGCCCCACTTTTGGAAAACACGTTGCCGTAGAACTGTCAGAACAAAACAAGCGTCAGATGTTTGTACCAAGGGGTTTTGCACATGGTTTTGTGGTACTCGAAGATGAGACCATTTTTGCTTATAAAGTGGATAATTATTACTCGCCGGAAAATGACAGAGGGCTGGCTTTTGATGATGCGTCATTAGCTATTGACTGGCTTGTAGACAAAGCGCGGCTTCAACTCTCACCAAAAGATACTCGGCAACCCACACTCGATCAAGCCGAGCTTTTTGATTACGGGATAGACCTTTATGCATAAATCCATACTGGTCACCGGGGGAAATGGACAGCTTGGTAATGAACTACGTGAACTTAGTGTATTGTATAGTAATTGCACGTTTACTTTTATTGGTAGAAGTGAGCTGGATTTCAGCAATTCAGAAGCTATACAAGCCTGGTTCGTTGATAAAACATTTGACGTCATTATTAATTGTGCTGCCTACACTGCAGTAGATAAAGCTGAATCAGAACCAGCACTAGCGAGAGAAATTAACACCACGGCCATTGCTACATTGGCGCATATTGCTAAAGAAAAGAATAATTCATTAATTCACATATCAACAGACTATGTTTTTAATGGCAATAACTTCAAACCTTATAGTGAGACAGACCCTACTAATCCACAAGGCGTATACGGGCAGACCAAACTTGATGGCGAACAGGCGATGCTAGCGATCAATCCCGCAAATTCCATCATCATTCGAACCTCCTGGGTTTATTCAAGTTTTGGCAATAACTTCGTCAAGACCATGTTGCGCCTGGGTAAAGAACGTGAAGAACTGGGGGTCATTTATGATCAGGTGGGTACACCGACATTTGCCAGGGATTTGGCCCAGGCGATCATGTCAATTATTCAACACCCGGCACTCAACGCTCAAAAAGGCACGGAAATCTATCATTTCAGTAATGAAGGTGTTTGCAGTTGGTATGACTTTGCAAAAGCAATTTTTGAATATTCGGAAATTGCCTGTATTGTAAAACCCATAGAAACAAAAGATTATCCAACGCCTGCAAAACGCCCGTATTACAGCTTACTGAATAAAGCAAAAATCAAAAACACATTTGGCATCACCATCCCTTACTGGAAAGACAGCTTGCAAGAATGTCTCGACATATTAAAAGGAAATAAGCAATGAAATCAATTTTAGTCACCGGATGCGCAGGGTTCATTGGTAGTAATTTTGTGCCCTATTTTTTAGAAAAGTATCCAGAATATTATCTCATTAATCTCGATTTACTCACCTATGCTGGCAATCTTGACAATCTAAAAGAGATAGAGAGTAATGAAAGATATACCTTTGTTCACGGCGACATCTGCGACCGTGAATTGCTTGAGAAGCTATTCCATAAGCATGATATAGGTGGTGTTATCCATTTTGCCGCTGAAAGTCATGTGGATAACTCCATCAAGAATCCTGGCGTTTTTGTGCAAACCAATGTTAACGGAACTTTTACCCTTATCGATGTGGCTTACAAATATTGGATGGAAAAGCCGTTTATTTTTAAGAAGGGTCATGAGGACTGTCGATTTCATCATATTTCTACAGATGAAGTCTATGGCACCTTGGGTGAAACTGGGCTTTTTACCGAATCTACCCCCTATGCTCCTAATTCTCCATATTCCGCAAGTAAAGCCGGGAGTGATATGATTGTTCGTAGTTATTATCATACCTACGGCATGAACACAGTTATCACCAACTGCTCCAACAATTACGGTCCAAAACAGCATAACGAAAAGTTAATTCCAACCATCATCCGCAAAGCGGTTAATGGCGAAAACATTCCGATTTATGGAGATGGCAAAAACATACGTGATTGGCTTTATGTATTGGACCACTGTAAAGGGATCGATCTGGTTTACCATACCGGTGTAGTTGGCGAGGTCTACAATATTGGTGGACGCAATGAGCGCAACAATAACTACATTGCCAATAAAGTATGTGAAATTCTGGATGAACTTCGTCCCAAAACAACGGGTAGTTATAAAGACCAGATCAGTTATGTCGAAGACCGTGCGGGGCATGACCGGCGTTATGCAATTGATGCCACCAAGATAGAGACAGAATTAGGATGGAAGGCCGATGAAAGTTTCGAAAGCGGGATTGTCAAGACCATCAAGTGGTATTTGAATTAAGAAAAGGTTGCTATGAAAAAAATTCTGCTGGTATTTGGTACACGTCCAGAAGCTATCAAGATGGCACCGCTGGTAAAAGCATTCCAGAAAAAAAATCAGGAGTTTGAAACGAAGGTATGCGTTACTGCTCAGCATAGGGAAATGCTCGATCAAGTCTTAAATTTATTTGAAATTACTACTGATTTTGATCTTAATATTATGCAGCCCAATCAGGACTTGTATGATATTACCAGTAACATCCTTCATGGTATGAAAAGCGTTTTTAAAATTTATCGTCCAGATATTATTTTTGTGCACGGAGATACCACAACAACCTTCGCAGTCAGTCTGGCGGCTTTTTATGAAAAAATTGCCGTTGGACACATAGAAGCAGGATTGAGAACCGGCAATATCTACTCTCCATGGCCGGAAGAAGCCAATCGTAAATTAACATCGCAGCTTACCACTTATCATTTTGCCCCAACCAGGCAAAGCCAGGATAATTTATTAAAAGAAAATGTTGCTCCTGAAAAAATTATAGTTACCGGCAACACTGTTATCGATGCCTTGCTTTTTATGCGAAACAGATTGGAAACCGATGCGCATTTTCGCGAACAAGTTCAAAAATCTATAAAAAAGAAAGATTTTGACCCAGAATCAGCAGAATTTATTTTGGTTACCGGGCATCGACGAGAAAATTTTGGTCAAGGGTTTATTAATATTTGCAACGCATTAAAGACAATAGCCATGGATAGACCCAACATAAATATCGTCTATCCCGTTCATTTGAATCCCAATGTGCTTAAACCGGTTAATGAATTATTAGGCAATTTGAAAAATGTCTATCTGATTGAGCCCTTGCAATATGAAGCATTTATTTATTTGATGAGTTTATCTAAATTAATCATTACAGATAGTGGCGGTGTGCAAGAAGAAGCGCCGAGCTTGGGTAAGCCCGTATTAGTTATGCGTGACACCACAGAACGACCAGAAGCAGTACTTGCTGGTACTGTTAAGCTGGTTGGCACTAATGTACAACGCATTGTTAGTGAAACAAGTGAACTGCTAGATAATAAACTGGCCTATGATGATATGGCCAAAGCACACAATCCCTATGGTGATGGCAAAGCGTGCGAACGAATTGTAAATTTTATGAAGAAATCAGTGTGAATAAAATAAAAAAAATATGTGTAATGGGGCTGGGCTATATAGGTTTACCGACAGCCGCTTTATTGGCCAATAGAACGTATTATATTCACGGGGTTGATCTTGATCAGCGAGCAGTCGACATGATAAATCGTGGCGAAATTCATATAGTTGAACCAGAACTCGATACCTTTGTTAAATCAGCTGTCAATTCGGGAAAACTCAAGGCAGATATTAAACCAGCTGAAGCAGATGTTTTTATAATAGCTGTACCTACGCCGTTCCACGAAGGTTTTGTGCCAAACGTTGATTATGTATGTGCAGCAACGTTGGCCATAGTTCCTTATATAAGACCCGGTAATATCGTTATTCTGGAATCGACATCCCCGGTTGGTACCACTGATATGGTCGCAAAGTTACTCGGCGACAACGGTGTAGATCGTTCCGGGATACATATAGCATATTGTCCGGAGCGGGTACTACCTGGAAAAATCATGAAAGAACTGGTAGAAAATGACCGGATTGTTGGCGGAACGACTGAAGCAGCAACCAAAATTACCGCCAATTTTTATCGAGACTTTGTTCAGGGAGAAGTTCTTGAGACCGATGCAAAAACGGCAGAAATGGCAAAATTAACTGAAAACAGTTTTAGAGATGTCAATATTGCCTTTGCTAATGAACTCTCAATCCTGTGTGATAAATTTGATATTAATGTATGGGAGCTAATTCGTTTAGCGAATAGACATCCTCGCGTTAATATACTCCAACCCGGAGCTGGAGTTGGCGGACATTGCATAGCTGTAGACCCTTGGTTTATCGTCCACAAAGGTGGAGAAGATGCCAAAATGATTCGTACTGCGAGAGAAGTTAACACCTACAAAACCGAATGGGCAATTGAAAAAATAAAAAATGCCGCATTGGAATTTGCAAAGGAAAAAAACAGAAAGGCGAAAGTGGCTTGTATGGGACTAGCCTTTAAGCCAGATATTGATGACTTGAGAGAATCTCCTGCACTATACATCACTAAACGCCTTGTTAAAGAGGGTATGGAGGTGTTGGCGGTTGAGCCAAATATTAAATCATATGATGGCTTGAATCTTGTAAATTACCAGGATGCGCTAAATGAAGCTGATATTGTTATTTTCCTGGTTGCACATAAAGAATTCAAGGGACTTAAAGTAGCTAACAAGCTAGATTTTTGTGGGGTTGAGGATAAAAAATAAATTGATTTCAGTATAGCCTTCCTGTTTCCCTATACAACGGCATTAAATGCAGCCATTCAGCTAAAAGGTGCAATTAGATTTAACTCTCCTCAATGGCTTTTTAATAAAAACCAGCGCTGTATAGTAGAATCTACTCTAGTCAAGATGATTCCCGGGTAATAATATTCCTGTATAGTTCGAGTATTTACCACTTCAGTGGTAAATGTTTTCTCTGTAATTACAATATATGGTTTCGATGGGCAGTAAAAAACTAATAGTTATCATTAGTTTAATAGCGATTACCGCAATTTTTTTCTTTAACAAACGCCCAAAGCCTATTGATGTTGAAATAGTTCGCCTCGAAAAAGGTGAAGTAAGAGAAACGGTATCCAATACTCGCGTGGGCACCGTTAAAGCCTGCAGACGTGCTTATCTCGCGCCTGCAACAGGTGGACAGGTTGCGGAGCTGCATGTCAGGGAAGGGGATAGTGTCAAGCACAAGCAATTGCTGATGGAAGTATGGAACAAGGATCTAAAAGCACAGGTAAAATTACAAGAGTTTCAGATTAAAGCTAATCGGGCGACTGCTGAACAGGTCTGTCAACTAGCTGATGTAGCTGAACGTGAAGCTCACCGAATGACTCTTCTGAAAAAAAGTAATATTGTTTCTGAAGAAGCGCTCGATGCAAAAAAAACAGAGGCAAGAGCCCAGCGGGCATCTTGCTATGCATCTCGTGAGACTGTTGCAGTAAGTGAGGCAAATCTTGATGCTGTTCAGGCAGCTGTTGAACGCACATTTGTTTTCGCCCCTTTTGATGGAAGAGTCGCGGAAATCAATGTCGAACTGGGGGAATACGTAACTCCTTCACCTCCCGGTATACCAACTTTGCCAGCCATTGATTTGCTGGATGTAAGTTGTTTATATGTGTCTGCACCGGTTGATGAAGTGGACGCGCCTCAAATAAGAACCGGTATGCCCGCTTGCGTGTCTCTGGATGCTTTTGCCCAAAAACGTTGCTCTGGTATCGTAACCCGTATCGCACCTTATGTATTGGAAAAAGAAAAGCAGGCGCGCACCGTTGAGGTAGAGGTTAAATTAACTGATCCAAATGATATCAAGGATTTACTGCCGGGCTATAGTGCGGATATCGAAGTGTTGATAGCCAGCAAGCAACAGGCGCTTAAAGTGCCTGCCGAGGCGGTGCTGGAAAATAACCGGGTATTGCTGATGCAGGCTGATGGTTTATTGGTAGAGCGCACATTTAAACCGGGTCTGGCCAACTGGAACACGGTGGAAGTTTTATCCGGACTGAATGTCGGCGATAAAGTAGTTCTGTCAGTAGGCAGGGATGGTGTGGTTGCGGGCGCTTATGCCCGTGAACAAAAATGATTCAGCTCAGAAATATACACCGCTATTTTCATGTGGGCGAACAAACCGTTCATGCATTGAATGACATTACCATCACTATTAACAAAGGAGAGTATGTTTCGGTTATGGGACCGTCAGGTTCAGGGAAATCGACCTTGCTAAATGTTATAGCCCTGCTTGATAAGCCTTCATCAGGCCGTTATTTATTGAATGATGTTGATGTTACGCAACGCAGCGATAACGAGCTCGCCAAAATCCGCCGTGAAAATATCGGTTTTGTGTTTCAATTTTTTCATGTGATTCCGCGTTTGTCGGCGGCTGAAAACATCGAAATGCCGATGATTCTGGCAGGTATGGATGTTAAAGAGCGTAAACAACGCGTAGAGCAGGCGCTAGCCTCCGTAAATCTGCAAGATAGATTTAGCCACAGACCTGATCAGCTTTCAGGTGGTCAGTTACAGCGTGTTGCTATTGCCAGGGCCATGATCATGCGACCGGAGATATTACTGGCAGACGAGCCAACTGGCAATCTTGACAGCAAATCCGGTATGGAAATTATCGAGTTACTGGAAAATCTTAATCAGCAGGGAGTAACGTTGATGATTATCACCCACGACCAGGTTTTGGGTGACCGGGCGTATCGGCAAATTCGTATTGTTGACGGACAAATAGCGTAATGAGCATATTTTCTGGCTGGATTTACGAAATAAAGTTTGGAAATCAAGACGGTTGATACAGGTGCAAGGTTATGTTTTTTAGAGACACTTTAGCACAGGCATTAGGCGCAATCAGAGCACAACGCTTACGAGCAGTTCTGATTATTCTCGCAATGAGTATAGGCGTAGCTTCAGTTACTTTGTTAACAGCATTGGGAGAAAGCGCCCGTAGTTATATTGTCAATGAGTTTGAAGCGCTGGGGACGCATCTGGTTATTGTATTGCCCGGG
>CAYVFT010000041.1:0-7678 GCA_964450225.1 uncultured Crenothrix sp.
ATATTTACCGAAGCCGATGATATAAATGATTTGCACAATAAAGTACGCGATGCCGTGGACTGTCATTTTGAACCTTCAAATAAACCTAAAATAATACGCTTGCATTCCGTCCGTGAAGAAGTAATCGCTGCATGAAGCTACCTCGCAACTGTTCAGGTTTGGAGTTGGCGAATAAATTGGCTGAGTTAGGCTATGAAATTAATCGCCAAACACTTTTTAATCAGCCGTGATGATTTAATCAAACGACTATTTTATCTTTAAAGGTGATAAGTCACGAATGCTGGGTTTCGGCTATTGCACCTATCCAGCCTAATAGCTAAATTTATACAACCGAATGAAATAACAATGATTTTTAATGTATTGTTGTATATTCCAAGAACCTATAACTCGACAGCCAAGTAGGTTGAGTTAGTGATAACGAGAAATAATATTTTTAGCTTTGATGTGTTGGGTTACGGCCAAGAAGGTTTCGCAATGAGCGATTATCAAAAAGACTTTTATAGCTGGACGCGTGAACAAGCCGAATTGCTAAGATCAGGACGGTTTGATGAACTGGACATTGCTAATCTTGTTGACGAAATAGAAACGCTGGGTAGAAGTGAAAAGCGTGAACTCGAAAACCGTCTTACTGTATTACTGGTTTATCTTTTAAAATGGCGATATCAACCTGCCCGGCGTGGCCAAAACTGGCAATTGACCATTCAGGAACAGCGTCTTGAGTTTTTCGATGTATTAAACGACAACCCTGGTTTAAAATCTCAACTGCAAACACTATTAGCACATTCTTATCAGAAGGCTAAAATCAGGGCTTCCAAAGAAACCGGATTAGACACTGACGATTTTCCAAGAACTTGTCCTTGGGAGTTTGCTCAACTCATGGATGAAGCTTTTTTACCTGATTAAGTGTAGAGTGGGTGAAGTTTTTCTACACACCGGTTTATCAGCCATTGATGAGCAAAAAAATGTTACTTATCCACACTAAGTGAAAAATCATGATCGAAAGAATCGCCGAAGTCGAGCGCAATACGCTCGAAACCCAAATTATCTGTAAAATCAATCTGGACGGAACGGGTAAAGCCACGTTTGTTACCGGCGTACCTTTTCTCGACCACATGCTCGATCAAGTCGCCCGGCACGGGCTGATAGACATGGACATTGTTGCGCACGGCGATTTGCATATCGATGCACATCACACTGTTGAAGATATTGGCATTACTTTAGGCCAGGCATTTGCCAAAGCCATCGGCGATAAAAAAGGCATTTATCGTTATGGTCATTCATACGTACCTTTGGATGAAGCCTTGTCACGGGTCGTCATTGATTTTTCCGGTCGCCCCGGCTTATTCTATGACGTTAAATATCCGAAAGCCATGATAGGCAGTTTTGATGTGGATCTATTCAGGGAGTTTTTTCAAGGTTTTGTCAATCATGCCGGCGTCACTTTGCATATTGATAGCTTGAAAGGCGCGAATGCTCATCATGTTGCCGAAACCATTTTTAAAGCCCTGGGTCGAGCAATACGCATGGCGATTACCGCCGATACACGAATGGCAGGTATAATGCCGTCAACCAAAGGCAGTCTCTAGCCTTTAACTTTTAAACTTGAATATGTCTTATGTCTTCTGTTGCAGTTATTGATTACGGAATGGGTAATTTGCATTCAATTGCAAAAGCCTTACAACACGCCGCCCCTGAAGTGGACGTGCAAATCGTTTCTGAAGCCGATGTGATTCTACAAGCTGATCGCGTGGTTTTTCCCGGCGTCGGGGCGATACGCGATTGTATGCAGGCGCTCAATCAATCGGGCTTATCGGCTGTTATCCAAAGCGTTGCCAAAACGAAACCGTTGCTGGGAATTTGTCTGGGGATGCAGGCATTATTGACCGACAGCGAAGAAAACGACGGCACCCAAGGGTTGGGTATTGTTTCCGGGCATGTCGTGCGTTTTTCAGAGGCGCTAATGGATAAGTACGGCAATAATCTGAAAATTCCACACATGGGCTGGAATCAGGTACATCAAAAGCCTCATCCGTTATGGGACAAGATTCCTCAAGACAGTCGTTTTTATTTTGTGCACAGTTATTATGCAATACCCGATGATATATCAGTGGCAGCGGCGACCACTGATTATCCCGATGCTTTTGCCTGTGCTTTGGCTCAGGATAATATTTTTGCCGTACAATTTCACCCGGAAAAAAGTCAGACGGTCGGTTTACAACTGCTGAACAACTTTTTGCATTGGGATGGTCAAATTTAAATCTATACAAGTTGTTAAGGATTCAGTATTTATGTTGTTAATACCCGCTATCGATTTGAAAGAAGGAAAATGTGTACGTTTACGCCAGGGACGTATGGACGATGATACGGTTTTTTCTGATGATCCTGTAGCCGTTGCCGGCAAATGGGTTGCCGCCGGCGCGAAAAGAATTCATTTAGTCGATTTGGATGGCGCATTTGCCGGCAAGCCCGTCAATGCCAATATTATTAAAGCGATAGTCGCCGCTTTCCCTGATGTCCCTGTGCAGATTGGCGGCGGTATTCGTGATGAAGAGACTATTCAGGCTTATCTGGATGCGGGCGTGGAATACGTAATCATTGGCACCAAAGCGGTTAATGAACCGCATTTTGTCAGTAATATGGCTTTGGAATATCCCCGGCATATCATCGTCGGTCTGGATGCAAAAGACGGAAAAGTAGCGATAGATGGCTGGTCCAAGTTGTCCAAGCATGATGTGATCGATCTGGCTCGACACTTTGAAGCTGATGGTGTGGAGGCGATAATTTACACTGATATTTCCAGAGACGGCATGATGCAGGGAGTTAACGTAGAAGCGACTGCACGATTGGCGCGGGCCATTAAAATCCCGGTCATTGCCTCGGGCGGCATTACCAATATCGACGACATTAAAGCCTTGGGTGCTGTGGCTCATGAAGGCATCATGGGGGCAATTACCGGACGTGCGATTTATGAAGGCACGCTGGATTTTGCCGAAGCTGAAAAATTAGCAGAATCGTATTCAGTATCATGAGCCTGGCAAAACGTATTATTCCCTGTCTGGATGTCGATAATGGCCGCGTGGTTAAAGGTGTTAAATTTATTGATATTCGTGATGCCGGTGACCCTGTGGAAGTCGCCAGACGTTATGACCGTGAAGGCGCCGACGAAATCACTTTTCTGGACATTACCGCAACGCATGACAACCGTGACACGATTGTTCATGTCGTTGAGCAAGTGGCCAGTGAAGTGTTCATTCCGTTGACGGTAGGCGGCGGCATCAGAACGCTGGACGATATTCGCCGTATGCTCAATGCGGGTGCAGATAAAGTCGGCATTAACAGTGCGGCGGTGGCAAATCCGGAATTTGTCCGCGAGGCTGCGCAGCGGTTTGGTTCACAATGTATTGTTGTGGCAATGGACGCTAAAAAAGTCAGCCATTCCAACGAACCCGATCGTTGGGAAATATTCACTCACGGTGGCCGGAAAGCGACAGGCATAGAGGCGATTGGCTGGGCAAAAAAAATGGTCGATTACGGCGCAGGAGAAATCCTGTTAACCAGTATGGACAGAGATGGCACGCGAGAAGGTTTTGATTTACCGCTAACTCGCGCTATTAGTGAGGCCGTGACGGTACCGGTCATTGCCTCAGGCGGCGTTGGTAACCTGGATCATCTGGCTGATGGCGTGAATGAAGGCAAGGCCGATGCCGTGCTGGCTGCCAGTATATTTCATTTTGCCGAATATACGATTCAGCAAGCCAAGGAACACATGGCATCGCGCGGCATTGAGATGCGCTTATGAGTGTGTCGTGGCTGGATGAAATACGCTGGACTGAAGACGGCTTGGTGCCCGTTATCGCTCAGCAGGCTGACACAGGGAAAGTATTGATGTTTGCGTGGATGAACCGCGAGTCTTTAGCGTTAACTGCTCAAGAAGGCTATGCTGTGTATTGGTCGCGGTCACGCAATAAACTATGGCGCAAAGGAGAAGAATCCGGGCACAGACAGAAAGTTAGTGGTTTGTTTCTGGATTGTGATGAAGATGTTATCCTGCTTAAAATTGAACAAGAAGGCGGCATTGCCTGTCATACAGGGCGTGAGAGCTGTTTTTATCGTCGCCTGATCGAGGGGCAATGGCAAGCTATAGAGCCGGTGTTGAAAGATCCCAAAGCAATTTATAAAAAAAATGAGTGAAGTTTTACAACAACTGGCGCAAATTCTGGAACAGCGTAAACTGGAATCAGCCGATAAGTCATATGTAGCCAGCCTCTATGCAAAAGGACTGGATGCTATTTTGAAAAAAATAGGCGAGGAAGCGACAGAAACGGTTATTGCTGCCAAAGATGGCGATAAAAAACAAATCATTTATGAAACTGCCGATTTGTGGTTTCATTGCATGGTATTGCTCGCGGACCAGGGCCTGGGTCCGGATGATGTGTTGCAGGAACTCCAGCGCCGATTTGGTTTATCCGGTCTGGAAGAAAAAGCGCAGCGTAATAAATAATTTATCTCGGGGGGGCTAGAAATGGGCATCGGCATTAAAGAATTATTAGTCATATTGGTTATCGTTATTGTGCTTTTTGGCACCAAAAAACTGCGCAATGTAGGCGCGGATTTGGGTGGAGCCATCAAAAGTTTTCGTGCCGCCGTTAAGGACGGTGAAGAAGACAAAAAAAACGCCGAAGATGATGGTGAAACCATAGAAGGCGAAGTAACATCCAAGAAAAACGAAAAAGTTTGATATGTTTGATATAGGATTTTCCGAGCTCGTTATGATCGGTTTGGTGAGTTTGTTGGTGATAGGTCCTGAACGATTGCCCAAAGTGGCACGAATTGCAGGGTTCTGGATAGGTAAGGCGCGAAATATAGTGGCTTCCGTCAAGTCAGAAATCAAACAAGAACTGCATGCGGAAGAGCTTCGGCAAATATTTAAAGAGCAGGCGGATTTGCAAGAGTTTCATGCTGCGCTTAATGAAACAACGGATATGACCAATTCTATTAAAACTTCGCTTGCAACGTTGCCAGAAGAGACTCAGGTAGACGTTAAGTCGCCGCATGAATCAAAATAATTTCGAAGAGGCTGAGCAGCCTTTTATCAGTCATCTGATCGAGCTGCGTAATCGCCTGTTAAAGGTGGTTTTATGCGTAATAGTTGTGTTTCTGGGTCTGGCTGCTTACGCTAATCAGATTTACAGCTTTTTAGCCGGGCCGTTAATGAAGCACATGCCACAAAATAGCACAATGATTGCTATTGATGTGGCATCGCCCTTTTTCACGCCATTCAAGCTGGCTCTGGTTGTCGCTGTTTTTATTTCCGTTCCCGTTATTCTTTACCAGTTCTGGGCGTTTGTAGCGCCTGGTCTATACAAGCGCGAACGGCGGATGGTTTTGCCGCTACTGATTGCTAGCACCTTCCTGTTTTATCTGGGCGTGGCCTTTGCGTACTTTGTGGTTTTTCCGCTAATATTTGGATTCCTCACTGCTGCCGCGCCCACTGGCGTTGCAGTAATGACGGATATTACCAAGTATCTGGACTTTGTGTTAACGCTGTTTTTTGCATTTGGCGTTTGTTTTGAAGTGCCGATATTTACTATCGTAATGGTCTGGACAGGATTGGTAACCCCGGCTGCTCTTGCTGAAAAACGCCCTTATGTCATCGTTGCCGCGTTTATCATCGGCGCGTTTCTGACGCCTCCTGATGCTATTTCGCAAACATTGTTGGCCGTACCCATGTGGATGTTATTTGAAGCGGGCTTGCTATTTTCACGTTTGTTTGCGCGTAGAGAAAGTAGAGATTATGACTATCCTGACGATGCCGAACTGAAAGCCAGGTTAGATAAAATAGAACAACAAGAAGAAAAGTAACTGTCATATGAAAATAATACTCTATTTTATTTTTTCCATGATCTTGATTTTAGTAAATCATACTGTCCTAGCTGAACAAACCCAAAACTGTACAAATCGCTCTTCTGGGTCTGAAAAGAGATGTTTGGCAGGAAAGAAGGAATACAAAGGAAGCAATACCAAATCATACGTATTACAGCTATTGCAAAGCTTGGCAGAACAAAGAGCAATTCCCAGTATTACTCCTCTTTTGCAAGATAGCGAACCCTATGTACGCGATGCAGCAATAGAAGTACTAGGGCAATTAGACGCAAAAGAAGCGATTCCCCGTATTATTCCTCTTTTGCAAGATAGGGACAGCTCTGTTCGGAATAAAGCAATAAAAGTATTAGTGCAATTTCGCGCAAAGGAAGCGATCCCTAGCATTATTCCTCTTTTGCAAGAAAAAGACAGCAAAGTACGCATCAATACAATTGAAGCATTAGTGCAACTGGAAGCTCAAGAAGCTATTCCAGCTATTATTCCTCTCTTAAAAGATAACGAAAGCATTGTACGCATGGCTGCTATAAACACATTAGCGGAATTGCGTGCAAAAGAGGCGGTTTCCGGCATTACGGAGCTTTTGAAAGATAACGACAGCAATATACGTATTCGAGCCATGGAAGTACTGGGCTTGTTACAAGGAAAAGAAGCCCTTCCTGGAATTATTTCTCTTTTAAAAGACAAGGACGACAATGTGCGTTTAAGCGCGATAAAAGCATTACAGGATTTAGATGCAAAAGAAGCGGTGCCGAGCATTATTCTTCTTTTGCATGATAGCAATGCAAAGATGCGTTCTTCCGCAATAGACCTGTTGCACAAAGTAAAGGCAAAAGAAGTGATTCCCGAAATTACCCTTCTTTTACAGGATAATAATTCTGGTGTACGTAGTGACGCAATATCTGCATTAGAGGATCTACAGGGAGAAAAAGCGGTTCCCAGTATTATTACGCTGTTAAATGATACCGTTACCAGTGTGCGCCTTCAGGCGCTAAATTCGATATCACGATTGCAGGAAAAAGAGTTAATCCCTCATCTTGTTTCTCTGTTACATGATAATGACGGCCAGGTGCGAATCCGGGCAATGGAATTATTGACGCAATTACAAGAAAAAAATGCCGCGATTCCTAAAAAAGAAGCGATTTCTAATGTAATGCCACTTTTGCAAAACAACGAGAAAAGCATACGCTATACGGCAGTCACTACATTAAAGAAATTACAGGCAAAAGAAGCGATTCCCAGTATTATGCCTCTTTTGCAAGATAGCGATCAAGATGTACGCCTTGCAGCGATAGAGGCCGTAGCGAAATTACAGGCAAAGGAGGCAATCCCAACTCTTGTCTTTTTTTTAAAAGATTATGAGCCTAAAATTCGTATTAGTGCAATGAACGCACTGATAGAATTACAAGGAAAAGAGGCAATCTATAATATTGCTCCTCTTTTAGAAGATGAAATCATTGAAGTACGCAATGCATCGCAGGAAAGTCTGTCACAGATACAGAATCCATTAGTAACAGCATTAATTGATAAAACTTTTATCCCGTTAATGGTGATATGTCCCATCTTGGCGTTTTTGCCGTTGTTTCTTACTGATAAAAAGTTTTTTGTAAGCATTGCTGTCTTTATCGCCTCAATATTCCTTTTTCGTCTTTTTGCTAATATTTCTCCTTACCATCCACAGTTTAAAGAAGGAGCCCCGTGGGGAGGAATATACCAGATGGGGGTATTATTTGTTTTTGCGTTCTCAATGTTTTTGAAATTAATTTGGCATGTCCTGGCAAATGTGTTTAAACGCTCA
>CAYVFT010000041.1:7778-16957 GCA_964450225.1 uncultured Crenothrix sp.
CTCAATGTTTTTGAAATTAATTTGGCATGTCCTGGCAAATGTGTTTAAACGCTCACCTGATGTTGATCAGGTGAAGATAAATGCGAAACTCAATTAAGATTTTGTTGAACCAGTGGTGCCTTTTCGCAAAGTGAGGTGGACGAGTGCGGATCACTCAACGAATGGCTTGCTAGAGCCGTGCAATCCTCACCCCTTTTTTATTTTACCTTTACAGGTATGATCCAATCTGATGGCGCGAGGCAGGCAGTCTCTTTACAAGCCTGGGCGCGAACCAGCAGGCGGAGATTTTCTGTGCTGCCCTGCAGCGTCACCTTCACCGGAATACTAACTTTCCCTTCATAAATGTTGATGTCACCCAGTGGTGTAGTCATAGCGCGTGCATAGGGATAGGCAGGCTTCACTTCTGTCTTGCCGGAGTCATCTCGTACATCAACAGAAGTGGGAATCAGGAAATCGAGACTCGTAGGATTGGCATTGATATGCCAGCCCTCAGTGATGTCCAGCACCGCCGTAACAATGAGGCTATTACCCTCGTACTTAGGTTCCGATGTACTGACCTTTACATACGCTTTGGTTTCCATCGCCTCCTGTCTGGTAACCGCTTCATCTGGTTGCTGTGCGGTCTTCGCTGTCGGTGCCAAATGCTTTAGTCTCAGCAAGGCATGCACCATATGCGTATAGCCTCTCGGATTCTCGGCAATGGCCTGCCCGAAGGCTTTAAGCAGCGTCTCGGCCTGTTGTTCCCATTCTATATCGCCGGTGATTTCATAAAGATCGAGCAAGGCCTGAGCCATCACCGCGTTTCCGGAAGGAATGGCCGAGTCTCCGGCGTTTTTCATGCGCACCAGCAGCTGTTCACTGCCATCGGTGAAATAATACCCGCCATGTTCCTTATCCCAAAACAGCTTCCTGGCCTCCGCCATCAGTTTCTTGGCGGCCTCCAGGTATTTGTCCTCTTCGGCAGCGCGATAGGTGGACACCAGCCCTTGAGTCATGAAGGCATAATCCTCAAAAAAGGCCGCGATTTCACCCTTGCCGTCACGCCATGTGCGATACAACGTCCCATCATTTTTCTGCAAATTTGCCAGAATGAAATCAGCTGCACGGCGGGCGGCTTCGGTATAGTCCGCCTTCCCCATGCGCTGCCCGGCGCGGGCGAATGCATCGATCATCAGCCCGTTCCAGGCCGTGATGATTTTGTTGTCAATATGCGGCAATTTGCGTTTGTCCCGCGCTTTCCGCAGCGCGGTCATTAAGGCCTGCTGTTTTTTAACCGTATTCTCACAGGACAAACCTTCCACCGTTGGTATCACGGAAAGCGGCTGTTTCAAATACAGCACCCTTCCGTCCGTATGCTTGTGGCCGGCAATCTCAGGGATCTCTGCCAGTCCGTAATATTTCGTCAACCATGCGTAGGAATCTGTATCCAAGGCAGCATGCAGCTCCGCATCCGTCCATGAGTAATACGCACCTTCCACGGCGTCGGTCTCGGCATCAAGTGCAGAGTAGAAGCCACCGTCCTGGTGTGTCATCTGCCGCAACGTGAAGTCGAAAATACCTTCGGCGACGGCACGGTCATCGGGCTTGTTGGAAAGCACGTAAAGCTCCGTATAGGCTCGCGCTAGCAGCGCCTGATTATAGAGCATCTTCTCGAAATGCGGGATACGCCACTGTGCATCGGTGGCGTAGCGATGAAACCCGCCACCGACATGATCGTGAATCCCTCCCTCTGCCATTTTCTCCAGCGTGCCGCGCGCCATCTCAAGACACATGTTGTTGTTGGTCAGGCGGTAGGCCTCGAGCAGGAACAGCAGTGCGTCCTCATTTGGAAACTTCGGGGCCTGGTAAAATCCACCCAGCCGGTTGTCGTAATAATTGCGGAAATGGCTAATCAATGCCTCCACCGGCTGGCTGCCGGGAAGCGAGCTGCTTTGGTTATTGTTTTCCTGCTGCTTGCTCTGGATGATGGCGCTAGCCAGTCGGTCGGACTGCGCTATAACGGCTGCCTGATCCTGCGTCCATATGTCGTGGATCTGCTGAATAAGCGACGTGAAGTCCGCTGGCGGGAAATAAGTGCCAGCAAAAAATGGCTTGAGATCGGGCGTAACGAATACGTTGTTTGGCCAACCGCCGCTATGCGTCATCAGCTGGGTAGCCGTCATGTAGAGTTCATCCACGTCCGGGCGCTGCTCCCGGTCGATCTTGATGCTGACAATAGACTTGTTCATCAATTTGGCGATCTCCGGATTCTCAAATATTTTCCGTTCCATCACATGGCACCAGTAGCAGGTAGAATAGCCGATAGAGAGCAGAATCGGCTTGTTTTCCTTCCGCGCCTTGGCAAACGCTTCCTCGCCCCACGGATACCAGTCAACCGGGTTATACGCGTGTTGGAGCAGATACGGGCTGCTCGAATCAATAAGCCTGTTTGCAGAGGCATGCGCAGAAAGAGAAAAAGTCATAATCCCTCCGAATAAGAAATTAGAGCCTTGAAGATATTGCTATAAAACAATTTTGGGTACTCCCCCAAAGTTTGTCAGTTTTGGAAACACCTGGATTCCTGTTCTATTACCAGCCAAGCCGACCCCTCACTTCGATCTGAACCAGCAACCAGGGACTCTTGTTGTTATGCCTTATTTTATTGCCGTATTTAACCTTTTTCGTTTAACCAAGTTGATCAGACTACCCGCCAGCACCATTTCCACCTGGTAAGGCGTCATCGAGTGTTCGGTTTCATAGGTCTCGTCCTTAGTTAGATTATTAATTTGGATTCTATTACCATTGCGAATGGCATTGCGCACATCTGGAATGGAAAGCTTGTCGCCCACAGATATTTTTTTCCAATCTTCAGGATTGGTAAATATCAGAGGGAGAATGCCGAAATTGTTAAGATTTTGTAAATGTATTCTGGCAAAACTTTTTGCAATTACCGCAATAACACCTAAATAACGTGGGCCCAAGGCTGCATGCTCGCGACTGGAACCCTGGCCGTAATTAGCACCGCCAACAATAAATGAACACTGCTTATGAAAGTCCATTGCTCGTTCGTAATACGTTTCGTCGATTTGGCTGAAAACAAACTGACTGATTGCCGGGATATTGCTGCGAAAAGGCAGTACTTTGGCTCCGGCAGGCATAATTTCGTCAGTGGAAATATCATTCCCCACTTTCAATAACACTGGCCCTTGGAGTGCTTCGGGAAGAGGTTCAAGTTCCGGCAGGGGTTTGATATTGGGGCCTTTCTCCAGGTCAAAGGGTTCACCTTCCTGTGCAGGAGGGACCAGCATATCGGTATTGATAAGTAGGGTCTCAGGGTCCATGAAACGTGGATACTCGATGCCTAGCGTACGCGGATCGGTGATTATGCCGGTAAGGGCCGATGCGGTGGCGGTTTCGGGGCTGCATAAATAGACCTGATCTTCCTTGGTACCCGAACGTCCCGGAAAATTCCTGGGAACAGTGCGCAGGCTGATGCGGCCTGTTGCCGGCGCCTGTCCCATGCCGATGCAGCCGCCACAACCCGCTTGATGTAGACGCGCGCCTGCATGGATAAGCTTTCCCAGGATGCCCATTGCCATCATGTTTTCTAATATCTGCCGGGATGTGGGGTTGACGTCGAATGAAACGCGGTCATGTACCTGTTTGCCGTCTACGATCATGGCCGCAATGGCAAAATCCCGCAGACCAGGATTCGCCGATGAGCCGATATAAGACTGGTAGATTTCCCTGCCAGCGACCTCGCGCACCGGCACTACTTTGCCAGGACTGCTGGGCAGCGCAATCAGAGGCTCAAGTTCTGACAAGTTGATTACTTCGTATTCGTCGTATTTCGCATCCTCATCCCTGAGAATTTCTCGAAAGACGTCCTCTCGTCCCTGTCTTTTCAGGAATTCCTTGACCGCATCATCCGCGGGAAAAACTGTTGTGGTGGCACCGAGTTCGGCACCCATATTGGCAATCACGTGCCGGTCCATGGCGGAAAGGGAACTCAATCCGGGACCGTAATACTCGATGATTTTGCCTATCCCGCCATCCACGTTGTGACGGCGCAACATTTCCAAAATCACATCCTTCGCACTCACCCAGTCAGGAAGTTTGCCTATCAGTTTGACGCCCCATATGGACGGCAGGTTCACGCAAAAAGGTTCTCCCGCCATAGCCATCGCCACCTCCAGACCGCCTGCACCGATTGCCAGCATCCCCAATGAACCGGCTGCGCAGGTGTGGCTATCCGAACCTAACAGAGTCTTGCCCGGCACGCCGAAACGTTCCATATGGACTGGATGGCTCACGCCGTTGCCGGGACGGCTATACCAAAGGCCAAACTTCTTGCAGGCACTACGCAAAAACAGATGGTCGTCGGCGTTTTTGAAGTCTTCTTGAAGTAGATTGTGATCCACATACTGGACGGAAAGCTCGGTTCGCACGCGCGGAATTCTAAGCGCTTCAAATTCCAGCATGACCAGAGTGCCTGTCGCGTCCTGAGTGAGTGTTTGATCAATTTTCAAGCCGATCTCTTCACCGGGTCTCATGCGACCTTTGATCAAGTGACTTTCGATCAGCTTCTGAGTTACGTTTTTAGCCATGGCTTTTTACTCTCCCTATGGAACGGAATCAGATATCTCGCTTTAGTTTTCGATTAGAATAGATGTGTTACTTTCAGTTCAAAATCGGTTGTGGGGAATCGTGTTCGTTAGCCATGGTGATATATTTGTAATAGATTGCTAGTTATAAATATCATTGATTGTCAAATCGTCAATTCAACACGATGCTGTTATTGAACCTTTTGCAAACAATTATAAATGTGGTGAATCATGAAAATTCTTACCGTTAATGATATCCGGAAACTGATACAGATCATTGGTCTGGAGAATTTTTTCAAACGTGTTATTAAGGCGTTAGAGGAAGATTTCAGCCGTTGGCACGAATTCATTTTATCTCCACGTCATGCAATTCATTATTCTCATGGCGTCATTGAGTTAATGCCCTGTGCAGACCAACAGCACTATACCTTTAAATATGTTAACGGCCATCCTGGTAATCCGCTTGAAGGCAAGCTTACCGTTGTGGCAATAGGACTCTTAAGCAGTGCCGGTAGCGGATATCCGCTAATGATCAGTGAAATGACTTTATTAACCGCATTCAGAACCGCGGCGACGGGAGTTCTAGCGGCAAAATATCTCGCCCGTGAGGATACAAAATCATTAGCCATAATTGGAACCGGGGCGCAGTCAGAATTTCAGGTAATGGCATTTGCCGGTTTTTTCCAGTTGGAAGAAATTCGTTTTTTTGATACCGATCCTGAGGCCATGGTCAAATTCTCCCAAAATCTGTCCGGACAAAAGTTTACATTGCTTCCTTGCAGCAGTATTACCGAGGCCGTTCGTCATGCCGATATGGTCATAACGGCGACAGCCGCAAAAAAACGGCAATCCTTATTTGAATTTGAGGATATTTCAACTGGTACGCATATACACGCGATGGGCGGCGATTGTCCGGGGAAAACCGAACTATCCGCTGAATTTCTGAATCAGGTCAAAGTAGTGGTGGAATATAAACCACAAAGTGTTTTCGAAGGGGAGGTACAGCAATGTGACGCCCATCTTATCTATGCCGAGCTATGGGAACTGGTCTGCAAACACAAACCTGGAAGACTGAATAATCAAGAGATTACACTCTTTGATTCAGTTGGATTTGCTTTGGAAGATTATTCTATAATTCGGGCTGTCTATGATTTGGCAAAAGAATGTCAATTGGGAACAGAGTTGCCATTGATACCCGAACTCATTGATCCAAAAAATTTATTTGGTTTAGTGAATCCTAAGAATAGGGTGTTATAAAGAGAAATTATAAGTGTTCACCACCCTTTGAAAAAAGAGGGGAACTGAAGAATTGTGGAGATTAGTTATGAGTAACTTAACAAGTAAAACGTGTGAAGTATGCAGAATTGGTGCGCCATTGGCGAATCAGGCAGAAATTGACGAATTTATGCCGCAATTACAGGGCTGGGAGCTGATTGAAATAGACGGCATTAAGCGCTTAAAAAAAACCTTCAAGTTCGATAACTTTGAAAATGCCTTAACGTTTACTAATAAAATCGGCACGTTATGCGAGCAAGAAGGGCACCATCCGGCAATTTTAACGGAATGGGGCAAAGTGACTGTGACCTGGTGGTCTCACAAGATAAAAGGATTGCACGTTAATGATTTTATTATGGCGGCCAAAACCGATGCTTTAGTTTAGCGATAGTTCCTAAGCTAATTGGAGTTCACTATAGAAGGCTTCAATAATAGCTTTCATCAAATGTAAGGTTTTATTTTTGTAATCATTTTCCGGATTAAATTCGCTTATTTCCAGACCGCATACTTTCGGATGCCGGTTAATCAATGAAAGTGCTTCAATCAGCTCTATTGCTTTAATGCCATCCTGAGCGGGCGTTTCTACACCAGGTGCATCCTCAGGATCGATGAAATCCAAATCAATACTGATGCCAATAGCCTGGCAAGATAGACTGAGCTTATCGACTGCTTTAATTAACACTTGGGCAAGCCCATTAATTCGGTTAGCAAAAACAATTTCTACCGCTTCTTGCTTTAATAGATCATATTCCTCATTCTCATAATTTCGAGCACCTATGAGAATGAGGTTTTCCGGCTTGATAAAATCATCACCGGGATACATAGCCGCCAGTTTTTTGTCCGCTTTGCCAAGCAAAGCAGCCACTGGCATGCCATGAATATTACCGGATGGAGAAGTATCGAAGGTGTGCGCATCCATGTGAGCATCCAACCAGATCAGACCGAATTTACCGTTCAGTTGCAAGCCATTTAATACGCCGCCCCAAGTTCCCAATGCACAGGAATGGTCGCCGCCAATAATCAGAAAAGGCTGGTTTTGTTCTGTCCAGTATTGAGTAAATCGGCTTATCGATTTATTTAGCTTGGCTAGTTTTTCCTCCTTTGATCCGGACTTCTCAGGGAAAAGCATATGCCACTGGAGATGCAGGCGTTGTTGGTCAGGTTTTTGTCGGGCAAATTCATCTTGCAGCATTTCTGCCGCATAGCCGCATAAACGCATAGGTCCGCCCAGGCACGATGCTACGCCTAAAGTTTGTAATATAGCCATAAGGTTAGGGATAGTTCCTAAAGATGTTTTGATAATATCAGAAAACTACCTGAAATTTTCGTTTTCACAAAATGCCAGGGTGTAGACTGAATTAGTGTGAATTATTAATGTCAAACTATCGGTTTTTATCTAGATAAAATAATTGAGACTTTTCAGATTTCCGGGTCTCTTCAACTGATTATTCGCTACGTTGTAGGAGTTAGATATGTGGACCAAATTAATTGAACTTGTCGAAACAAGATGGAACGAAAGCCCAATGCCAAAACATGGTTTAGCAAAAGCTATCAATGCCCTTTATGGATCGATACACAACTGCCACATTGCTTTTCAGAGTTTCGAGAATGACCGGAGTGAACAGAATTTCGCCAATTTTGCCTTTGCCATCGACGGATTGATTTCCACGCTCAAGAACTTGCACCCCACGTTGCAAATCTTTGATCCAGAACTAGCAAATTGCTTGAACAATTACGCTCTGGGCACGGGCCGGATCGCCGCCATGAGCAACCCCCGGGACCTTGTAAAGTCTCAGGTCAGGTTTCTTAGGGAACTGGTGCGTGAGGAATCCAGCATTATCGGACTGCCGGAAGAAGAATTCACAGCGTTTAGAGGTGCTAAAGAGCAGCTGTGCAAATTTATTAGCACAAATCTCACAATGACTGAAATTTTCGGGCAACCGCTTATTGAATGAGCAGAGTAAGAAAGTACTGAATGCGTATTTGTGCGGCCATGAAATGATCGATCTTGTTGCCGGTTTTTCAGCAAGGATGCTAAATAATTAGCTATTGATAAGGTTCTGTGAAGTTGTCGAGTTCTATTTGATCCCTCTTTTGAGGAACAACCTTTCGTAAAATGGGCACAGGTTCTCCATCCAACGTTCGCAGTGCCTGGTCAAGAGCTTTCTGATCGAATGCAGGCATTTCCTCGTTAGTCGCTTTCCTAATCAATCGTAACGCCATCGCATAGCGCCGATCCGAAGCCATCTCTTCCCCTTCCAGACCGGGATGTGCCTCAATGTAAAGCGTACCATCCAGCCATCCTACTTTTATAGGCTGTTTGACGATATAAACCGGCGTACCTATGGTTGCCATGTGGTATAAAGCTTCAATATCATCAGGATACAGGCGCACACAGCCGTGCGTGATTTGCATGCCGATACCGTAAATCTTGTCGATATCGGTGCCATGCAGGAGGTAACCGCGCAAAGCCAGATACAATGCATAGGCGCCCAGAGGATTGTGGGGGCCTGGAGGCACAACCCTGGGCAGAAAGTCGCCATCTCTGGCATGCTCTCGCCGTATCGATTCGGGAGGATACCAACTGGGATCTTTTATTTTTTTTATAACCCGGGTCCTGCCCAACGGTGTTTTCCAATCCACTCTGCCGATTCCGGCCGCATACGACATAACCTGAGCAGGCATGCCGGGCTCCACGTTTGGATAATAGTAGATGCGATATTCAGATAGATTTAAGGTGATGCCTTTGCGGGGCGTATCCGGAAGTATCCGCCGATTGGCCAGGCGCACGGTCACGCCTTTTTTCACAAGCCAGCGGTCGATTTTTTGATTCAAGCGCACGATTTCCTCCTGACCTAGCGAAAATCGCAACGCTATGTCCAATAAGGTTTCATCTTGTTCAACTCGTATGAAGGCAGAGTTGCCTGAATATTGTGCTACGATGTTGTCATTTGGGTTTTCGGGGAGATTGAACGTTGTCGCAGACGCCGTTCCGATAGCGACAAAATATAACATCAAAAAAATATAAAGGGTACGGAGTCTCATGGCATCAATTTTCCAGAAAAAAATCTACAAAAATAATCATGCTATCTTTTAACCATCATAAAATCCGATTTTTAAAAGCATTAATAGTTCACGATATAATCAGCAAATATTAAAGATTTAGGGTGGCGCCGCAAATATTCCATAAACTGTAAAACCGCTTATATTCGATCTGCGTTCGAATGAAATTAATGCAACAAAATCCCCATACGTACTGTTACTGTTACTGTTACTTTTACGTGTTTGTACTGATTGTAATGATGAGTAATTTCAGGAACA
>CAYVFT010000041.1:17057-22608 GCA_964450225.1 uncultured Crenothrix sp.
CTGAAACTAAAAGTACAACCACAACGCATACTGAATACATAGGAGATTCCAATGAAAATCGAACCGCAAAAACAACATGAATGGCTACAACAACTTGTAGGTGAATGGACGTACGAGTCCGAATGCACGATGGAACCCGGCAAACCGCCAGAGCAGTTCAAAGGCACGGAGACTGTGCGCTCAATAGGTGGACTCTGGGTGCAAGGGGAGGGATGTGGCGAGATGCCCGGCGGCGGCATGGGGACCATGCTGATCACGTTAGGTTATGATCCGCAGAAGGAGCGCTACGTGGGTACATTTATCGGGTCGATGATGACCCACCTGTGGCTTTACGAAGGGTCGCTGGACGCGGCAGAAAAAGTGCTGACTCTTAATTCCGAAGGCCCAAGCTGTTCCGGCGAAGGAAAGTTAGCCAGGTACAAGGATGTGATTGAACTAAAAAATGCTGACCACCGAGTGATGGCTTCTTACATACTGGGTGATGACGGAGCATGGTCTACCGTCATGACAGCGAATTATCACCGGAAAAGTGAAACCATTCCCTGAACCGTCTGTAATTTGCAAAATTAATGGAGGCATGACGATGAACACGAACATCATTTCGTTCCTTTAACGGAAGGAACTTCGGTAGTAAGGTGACATGCCAACGTATATTGTCGATCCATTGGACTTCAACCCTTGCTTATATGCAATTTGTAGTTATTGCAGTAAATTTTGTCCACAAATAGAGTTCGGCTTTATGAAAACCGGACAGTTTATTAGAAGTTAATGCGGGCTCCCAATCTCCTGATTGGGAGCCCGGAGCGAAGCTCTAGCTTAGCGAAAGAGGATGCTGGAGCCCTTATTCGACTGACTCAGGACAGGCCTTCCACAACCGAATTCCCAAGCTTGAGTTTGGAACTAGCGAAAAATCCTTATTCCCCAAATTCCTGCTGTACTTCCATCAAGTATCCAATATCAGATGCTGCCTCTTGTTTTTCGGACGGTGACAATGCATCATATCGATCTAAAATATCAATAATACCTGATCCAAAAGGATCACCATCTAGCTTACCAAAACCACCATACCTTGAAGACCTAACAGAAGTCTCCACCATCTCTACGAACAGTTTCAGATCGCGTTTAAAGTTTAATAATGTACTCTGAGGATTATCGCTCATTATCTGCTCCAAGTTGATTAAACAACCTAAAGCATAGTGTAAATTCTTAAAAATTCGGCACTCTGCCGACATTAAGTGACGCAATATACAACGTGCGGACAATTGAACACCAGTTTTGCTAAATCAATGGCAAAAGCTTAATATTCGTCTCGGCCTCATCAGCCAATTGTCTGGGTAGTAAAACTGTTTACCGCCTACCATGCCGGCCTCCAAGGCAGGGTAGCCTCCGTTATCCCTTCTAGCAAATAGTTCAAATTACTGATTTTCAATTTTCAAGGAGATTTTTATGACGACCATTTACTTTGCGACCAACCGTAATCCCAACAATGCCCAAACTCCGACCGATTTCGGCAAGGGCTTTTCAGAAACCAGTCTGGGCGATCTTCGTTTTGGCCAGGCAAAAGTCAAAAAAGGGGCGCTGGATCCCAATTCCATTCAAGTGTTACCAGATAATCCCGCTGAAGGATCGGAAGCGTTATTTGCGCAGATTCGCAAGACCATGAAATCACAATCACTGGATTCTCTGCTTTTTATTCATGGCTTTAATGTATCCTTTAAAGCAGCTGTCGAATCGGCTGCTCAAATCGGTGAGCGTTACTCGAAACTTTCCAATAAAACCTACCAACCCAATATTTTTGTATTTTCCTGGCCCTCGGATGGAGAAGTGACCAGTTATATTAATGATCGCCATGATGCCGAAGCCTCTGGCTATGCTTTCGCTCGCGGCTTGATGAAGCTTGCTACTTTCCTGAAGTCTTCAAATGCCGAAGAAGCCTGTCAACAAAAGATCAATCTTATTGCTCACAGTATGGGCAACTACGTACTGAGGCATGCCTTGCAGCAAGCGCAAAAAATTGCCAACGGTGCATCGTTGTCGCGCATCTTTGACAATATCGTGTTGACCGCCGCTGATGAAGACAATGACGCTTTTGAATTTGAATATAAACTGGCCAAGTTACCCGAACTTGCGCAACGCATTACGGTTTACTTCAATAATGGCGATTTGGCGCTGGCAGCCAGTGATCTGACCAAGGGTAACCCTGATCGTTTGGGACATGACGGCCCAAACAAGCCGCATCAAATACCCGCTAAAGTGGTTATCGTTGATGCCAGCGACGTGGTAAAAGGCATTAGCGAACATTCCTACCATGTAGAAGATATTAAGGTTGCCAAGGACATTATTGCAGTATTGCAAGGTGAAAGTTCGGATAAGATTCCATCCCGGCAGTATGTGCCGCATGCCAATAAATTCAGATTGTTCTGAAATTATCATATCCCTATCGAAGGACTGGCAAGGCTATGCATTGCTCGTTAAAATGACACTACCTAACCTAATGAGAGGCAAAACATGAGCAGCATCATCGAAATCAGTGAATCCGTGCGTCACTACTACGGACAAGTATTGCAATCCAGTAATGACTTGAAAACCAGCGCTTGTTGCAGCATCGACGCAATCCCCGCTCACCTCAAGATGCTGCTGGCCGAACTACATCCTGAGGTAGTAGACCGTTTTTACGGATGCGGTTCGCCGCTGCCGCCCGCACTGTCAGGCTGTACAGTATTGGATTTAGGCTGTGGTTCAGGCCGTGATTGTTATCTATTGTCGAAACTGGTGGGCGAAGAAGGACGAGTGATTGGGGTAGATATGACACCGGAACAATTGGAAGTTGCCACACGCCACCGCAACTGGCACGCGGAACGCTTTGGCTACCAAAACACCAATGTGGAATTTCTGTACGGGCATATTGAAAATCTGGCCACCCTGGGTATTGCGGATAACTCCATCGATGTGGTGGTGTCCAATTGCGTTATCAATTTGTCTCCTGAAAAAGCGCAGGTAATGGCGGAAATTTTTCGTGTCCTGAAGCCCGGCGGCGAGTTATATTTCTCGGATGTGTTTGCCGACCGCCGTATTCTGGCGTCTTTGCGTAATGATCCGGTGCTGCTTGGCGAATGTCTGGGTGGCGCCATGTATTGGGAAGATTTTCGTCGCATGCTGCATGATCTTGGTTGCCTCGACGTACGTACAATTAAGCAAAGCGACGTTACTCTTGATGACCCGGAGGTGGCTGCCAAAATTGGCATGGTGAAGTTCCGTTCTGTTACCGTACGTGCTTTCAAGATACCACTGGAAGACCGTTGCGAAGATTACGGACAAGTGGCGTGCTATCTCGGCACAATACCTGAACATCCACATGCTTTCGATTTGGACGACCATCACCATTTCGAAACCGGACGTCCCTTGCGCGTCTGCGGTAATTCTAATGACATGCTGGCGGAAAGCCGCTACGCTCCGCATTTCGCAGTATGGGGTGACAAAACTACGCACTTCGGCCTGTTTGACTGTACACCGGGACTGCAAGGCGAATCGGTAGCGGCGGGTGGTAGTTGTTGCTAAACGCAGTGGACAATTACTACCGCTCACCTGTCAGAGCAATCGCGCTATGTTATTCATGTTCAAAATGAATGCCCAATATTCAATGCGGCTGTTGATCGATCAGATTGCTTTAATGCGATTGAAATGAGTCTTGGGGTTTGATAGATATATCTGTTTTAGCTATCCCGCACGGTTTTCTAGCCAATGTTATGGATATAACCTCTTTCCGCACAGCCAATCTCAATGATGTAGCAGCCTTGGTGCAACTCGTTAACACGGCCTATAGTCCTGAACCAGGCCTTGGCAGTTGGACGGATGAATCCGGATTTTTTCACGGTACGCGTACTAGCGAACAAGCGCTTAAAAAGTTGCTGGTTGAAAACGATTCGGTCGTTCTGCTTGGGCTGCACGAAGACGTTATTGTCGCTTGCGTACATCTGGAAAAATCAAAAAACCATGCGCATATAGGTATGCTTGCTGTTAATCCTGCCTGCCAGTGCGCGGGTATCGGCAAGCAAATGCTGGCTCAAGCCGAAGCCTATGCAATCCGCTATTTCAACGTTAAGAAATTTGTTTTAATTGTTATTTCGTTAAGAGAGGAGTTGATTGCTTTTTACCAGAGGCGCGGCTATCAAAAAACGAACCATACGATAGATTATGCTCAGTTATGCGGGGAGGCATGTGATGCAAAAATTGACGGACTCAAATTTGCAGTTTTGGAAAAGTTGGTTTAATGGAAGAAAGGTTTAGTTGTTTAGCCTTGTAGTCAGCTAAAGTGCAGCCTACAAGGCTGAGCTCACAGAAAGAAGAACAAGTACTGCTGCTTCGGGAAGATGAAAAAAAATCACTGCCACTAGCCATCTGAAAGCCGAGTTGGAGACGCAACAAAACCGCTGACAACAATGGGAAAGCCTGAACGGCTTGATAGGCTCAAGAAATGGCGCAAAATTCCGGGTATTTGCATAAAGACTGACCCTGGAAGCATTACTGGTGCACAGCAACCAGCAACTTTAAGACTCGCCCCGGAAACCCCCGACATAGCCATCTCCAGCCTGGATGCCCTGCAAGCATTGGGCAGAAAAGTTGGCGTTATCTCGCATGTGCCCATCCTGGTCTAGCGAATCGGTGCCAAAGTGGTGGTTGAAAAGCTGGGCGGGGGGCGGAGTTCGGTTGTTATTGTTGGCGGATATTGATTTTTTCGCTGGTTACCTTTATCTGTTACAGGAGATTATTTTATGACTTTGCCTATAGAACATAACCTTTTCAGCGACACGAACCAGTGGGTTTGTCTTCAATGCGGCTACAACATGATTGGCACAATGCCCGATGTTTGTCCGTTTTGTGGTGCTTATCATGATCAGTTCCTACCTTGGAACGAAGCTGAAACAAAATATCATGTTACCGAGTACACCATAAACAATGACGTCAGTCAGTTGCTTTCTGTGCCAAAACTGGGTTACGAACATGCCGCTTATCGTATTGAAACTGCGGAAGGTGCGGTCTGGATTGATTCACCCTCTGCGTTCAATCGTGGACTGGCGCCGGTCGATGCTATTTTATTTACGCATCATCATTTCATGGGCGCTTCAAACCAATACCGCCGAATGTGGAATGCGGAAATTTGGCTGCATGATCATGATGCCAGACACCGCCTGGCCGCATCATTCACTATTGATCATCGATTTCTTGACGACTTTAATGCCTATGGCATAGAGGCTTATCATACCGGCGGACATACGCCGGGATTTACCTTTTATATTTATCAAGATGTGTTGTTCATCTGTGATTACGTGTTTCTAACCGATGCCAGTATGAGCTTTAATCCCTACGGGCCGGAACAGGAAACCATAAAGCAGGCATCGAGGATTTTTGAAGTCGTCAAGCATAAATCCCTCAAAACGGTTTGCGGCTTTAACTATACTGCTGATTTTGCCGATTGGATGGCGGGGTTTGAACGACTCATTGGAATTTGATAAGACCTGCGTTGCCCTTAATCACTGAAAATTCACAACAG
>CAYVFT010000041.1:22708-26343 GCA_964450225.1 uncultured Crenothrix sp.
GATTGAACTTAACGGCGGTTACTGATGAACGAAATAAGCAAGCAAGAGCTTGAAGACCTTACCAAACGTTATCAGGAGCTGATGGCGTCACAGCAAACACTATTACTCTCGACGGCTTCAGCAAACAGTGTTCCTGACATCAGTTATGCGCCTTTTGTGCGTGACCATGTGGGAGTTTTTTATATCTATGTTAGTGAGATGGCCAGCCATACGGCTAACTTGCTGAATAACCCGCAGGCATCGATACTGTTTATACGTCAGGAATCCGAATCCCGTAATCTTTTTGCACGGGAGCGGGCGGTGTTAAATTGCAGCGTCAAGGAAATAAGCCGGGACGACACAATTTACGCTGACCGGATACAAGCATTGCAGGAAAAGTTTGGTGGGGTTGTCAGTGTGTTACGCTCATTATCAGATTTCCATTTGTTTGCCTTGCATCCGGAAAATGGGCGATACATTGTCGGTTTTGGCCGGGCTTTCACCATAAATATTATCGATGGCTCCTTGCTCCATATCAATTCGGAGACCGGAAAACCCGATAATTAAATGGGCCGCCTTTTTACAGTCTTGAGCTAGGCAAGCGCAAAACCTTGGGTAAACAATAACATGCAACCCAACACGTTACGTTCCTTGCTTCCGGCGAGGGCATTGACGCTGATTTTCAGGATTCAACTGCTGTTTTCAGGATCAGTCTTTAGGATGGGGGGGATTTAATTTTGTCGTAGGCCGGGTTGTAACGTTGCCAAAACCCGGCTCGTCCTCGCATTGAAACGCCAAGTTTTATTCTCTGACTCAGTCCACTATCCTTAAACGATTTCCACTCGCAACCCTGCGCGGGCGGCGGCATCAATCTGGCGCTTATCGGCTGAGATAAAAGTATCGGCTTGCAAGGCTATGGCGCTGCCGATATGTATGGCATCCATGCCTCGTAGTACGTTGGTTTCGAGGCAAGACACCGCATGTCCCAATACCGCCGGGGTCAGATCACAAATAGCAGCATCTTCAATGTCGGACATTAACGAAAACTTCAGTTGCTTGTATTGCGTGCCCGTGATCTTGGCTTCCCGGTGTAAGCGGCAAAAGGCCGAGATGATTTCGGCCAGGGCAATGCTGGACAAGCCTATTTCCGTGGCTCGGTCACACCATTCCAGCAGGGCATCGGTTCCATCATCATAGACATAGCGCTTGACAAAAGCCGAGCTATCAAAAAAAACACGCATCAGCTATTCTCCTGTCACAATCCGGCATCGCGCTCATCGAGAATCATCCTGCTAACCGAAACACCGTCGAGCACTAAAGGCTGCGCTTGGCGGCGTTTCCAGGAAGGCAGATCAGCAACGATTGGAACAATGTCGGCTATGGGTTTACCGTTGCGAAGTACACGCACGGATTCACCCGCCTCGACAATATCGAAATACTGTTTGGCATGGTTACGAACTTCGGTGAATGTTGCTTGTTTCATGACGGTCTCCAAATGTACAGAATGATGTAATTATATATGCTCATTTTGACAATCGCCAAAAAGAATAGGGCCAGTAATCCTGTATGGAGAAAAACGGAATACCGAGGATATTAGTATGAACGTTCCCATTCCACGTTGTTTCATGCGGTCTTGCTAGGTAACAACTTGTTAATCACCGTGATACGAGGCTAAGATGTTTGGACAAAGATATGAAAAACTTGCTCCAGCGTTTAGGATGCGCTGAACTCAATATAAATCATTCATTATGCATTTGACGGATTTTCTTATAATCGACGGTTCCCACGGTGAAGGCGGCGGGCAAATTCTGCGCAGCACGCTGACTCTGGCCGTCATCACCGGGCGCCCGGTGCGCATCGAAAACCTGCGCGCAAACAGGAAAAAGCCGGGGCTGGCGGCGCAGCATCTCACGTCGGTGCGGGCGGCGGCGATGCTCTGCGACGCCGAAGTGAAGGGTGCGGAACTCGGCTCGCAAACACTGCAATTCATCCCCCGCAAGCAGGTTCATGCCGGCGATTACTTTTTGGACGTGGCCCAGGCACGGGAAGGCGGCAGCGCTGGTTCGGTCATGCTGGTGCTGCAAACCCTGTTGCTGCCGCTGGCTTTGGCTGCGGGCGACTCCACCGTCATATTTCGCGGCGGTACGCATGTCGATATGAGTCCTTCCTACGATTACGTGCGCGATGTCTGGTTGCCTATGCTCGCCCGCATGGGGGTGCGCGCCGAGCTTTTCCTTGTGCGGTCCGGCTGGTTCCCGGTGGGGCAAGGCGAAGCGAGGCTGCGAATCGCTGGGACGGCGGAACTGCGGCCCCTGCGTCTGGAACATCGCGGTCCATTGCAGGCAGTTACCGGACGTGCGCTAGCCGCCAACCTGCCCGCTCATATTTGCGAACGCATGGCTGCCCGCGCACGCGATCTTCTGGAACAGGCCGGGATGGCGACGGAAATAGAGGCAGCCGTTTTGGAAGCGGCCTGTCCAGGAGCCGGTCTATATTTGACTGCGCATTACGAAAACAGCCTGGCCGGCTTTAGCGTCCAGGGAAAACGCGGAAAGCCCGCCGAGCGAGTCGCCGAGGAAGCCTGTGCTGCGCTTTTGCAACACTATCGATCAGGCTCGACCCTGGAACAGCATCTCGCCGATCAGTTGATTTTGCCGGCCGCCTTGTGCCGGGGCGAATCCGTTTTCAGCGTCGAGCGCATCAGTACGCACCTGGTCACCAACGCCTGGGTGGTAGAGCATTTCGGTCTGGCGCGGATAGACATCACCCCGGTCGCCGACGGCACCGGTTTCGTTAAAATCTCTGCAAACCGGTAATGCCCTCATGATCCCCATTCAAGACCTTCTTCATCGCATCCGCTGGGACCCGGAATTCGGCAGCGGCGAATTCGTCATCGGCTATTACGACCGGATTGGGCACGAAATCATCTGCGTGCCGTTTCGCGAAATCAGCTTTCCAAAGGACGGCCCCGGTATTTTCGAACTGCTCGATCACGAAGGGCAGACGCATAGTATTCCGTTGCATCGGGTCAAGTCGGTTTACAAGAACGGCGAGTTGATCTGGCATCGGGAGTGAAGCGGCGGGCGGAATCCGGACACCAAGCATCCCTAAATTATCTGGAGAGGTATCAGGAAAGTTCCGAAAGCTTCTAATACACCTTGTTTAGAGCTCTCCTACGTTCGATATCTCGATATAATGACTTGCCAGTCAACATGATTCGAGGCTAAAAATGTTTGAACGAAAACACGAAAAACTTGCTCCAATATCGGTTTTTTACAGAAGGATGGTCGCGTCTGTTGTGATGGCAGGCATCCTGATTGCAGTTGCTTTGTCGATTGGTATCATAGGTTATCACCGTATAGCTGGATTTGATTGGGTTGATTCTATCCTGGAAGCATCCATGATTCTCGGAGGAATGGGACCTGTCAATCCCCTGACTACGACTGAAGCAAAAATGTTTGCTTCCGGATATGCGCTTTTCAGCGGGCTGGTATTTATTGCAATAATGGGGATTGTTCTTGCCCCTGTAACACATCGGATGTTGCATCAATTTCACATCGATGAACAGGATCTGGAGTAGTGAAGCCAAATAATGGCTCGCTTGCAGGTTAAGCGGAGTATTAGAACCTGGGAGTGCACGCATAATGGAGTTTCAA
>CAYVFT010000041.1:26443-29192 GCA_964450225.1 uncultured Crenothrix sp.
AAATAGCGGATAACAAGTATCTGGCCGCAGCAAACAAAGTACTAACATCTCATTCCAGCAGGTTGCTTCCCGAAAGCCGGTAAATTGTAGCTGGTACTCCTTCTCCCTTGAGGGAGCAGGCTGGGATGAGGGGAATCAAAAAAACCGTAATTTGATGTGCGAAGACGATAAAAAATTGCAAAACCAATTAATGGACTTTCAAGATCGTATTTTCATCTAGCGCTTGAGAACTGGCGAGCGCAAATTCACGCAACAAAAACCACTTCCAATTATTAACATGAACCGTACAATTGCCAACATCATCATTGACATAGTCGCCGCATTTCTGTTTCTAGGCATGATTGCGACGGGTTATATATTGCGCTTTCCGTTGCCGCCAGGCAGCAACAAAACTTTAAGTTTATGGGGTTATACCCGGCATCAGTGGGGCGATGTCCATTTCTGGATCAGTATGGGGCTGTTGGCGGTGCTTGTTGTCCATTTAGTGCTGCATTGGAACTGGATAGTCACCGTTATAGGCAAGCGCTGCCATTTGGTAAAAACCGCGCACCCTTCATTAGTCCGCAGTGGTATCTTAACAGGTGGTATAGTCATCCTTGCGATTACACTCTTTGCGTGGACTGCTCAAAATAGCGTTAAAGAAACAGCACGGCCAAGGCGAGGAAAGCATATGGCGCAGAGTAATCCGGTTAAGGAATCTTTAGATACCACGCAGTTACAAAGCAATATTGGTCCATTAACTAGCGAATTCTGGAAAGATGTCTATCCGATCTTCGAGAAAAATTGCCTGTCATGTCATGGTCCACAAAAGCAATTTGCCAATTTTCGTGTTGACCGTAGCGAAGATTTTTTCGGTAAAAATGGCCGGGAACCTCTGGTTTTCCCAAAACAGAGTTCTAAAAGCCCGTTAATTGTGATCGTCTCCGGTGCAAGAAAAGATATGCCGATGGCAGATATGCACAAACTTTCCGAGCAAGATATTGCGAGACTCAAAACCTGGATAGACTCAGGAGCCGAGTGGACTGAAAAAACCGACGCCAAAAAATAGGTATAATGGCGCATAAAACGTAAGCTGTAATTTTCACAGGAACAGCCTTACCATAGTCAACTGAACGTGTTACAACACGATTACCCAAGATATCAGCAATACCACTCTCGGGTTAAGCAAAACTGACTCGACCTACATATCATAATGGCCAAACTAAACCCCCAACAACAAGCCGCTGTTAAAGCAATAGATCATCCCTTATTAGTACTTGCCGGAGCAGGCAGCGGCAAGACGCGGGTGATTACCGAAAAAATTGCTTATCTGGTTAAGCAAGGTTTGCCTGCGCGGCACATTGCGGCAGTGACTTTTACCAATAAAGCGGCCAGAGAAATGAAAAGCCGGGTTTCCAGACTGCTCGATGATACGCAGATTCGCGGTTTACGCGTCTCTACCTTTCATTCATTGGGGCTGGACATATTGCGTAAGGAACATAAGGTATTGGCTTATAAAGCCGCGATTACGCTGTTTGATGAACAGGATAAACAAACACTATTGAAAAACCTGATCAATCATGGCGCAAAAGAATACGACATCGATAGTCTTGATCGTTACGCCCAGCAAATCGGGCAATGGAAAAATGCCTTTGTTACTCCGGAACAAGCTTTAACCTCTGCAACCTCAGAGCAGCATCCTGCGGCCAGGCTTTATGATGAATATATCCGCAGCTTAAAAGCCTACAATGCAGTCGATTTTGATGACTTGATTCTGCTGCCGGTGTTGCTGTTTCAGCAAAATCCCGCTGTTTTGGAAAAATGGCAAAATAAAATACGTTATTTGCTGGTCGATGAATACCAGGATACCAATATCACTCAATACCAGTTGGTCAGATTAATTGCTGGTGCATTGGGGCGATTTACTGTCGTCGGTGATGATGACCAATCCATTTATGCCTGGCGCGGGGCCCAGCCGGAAAATCTGGCGCAATTGCAAAAGGATTATGTCCGTCTGCAAGTCATCAAACTGGAGCAGAATTACCGCTCCACCGGACGCATCCTGAAAGTTGCCAATCATCTTATCGCCAATAATCCCCATGCTTTTGAAAAACGGCTCTGGAGTGAATTGGGTTACGGCGATCCACTGCGGGTGTTAAGTCATAAAAACGACCAGGTTGAAGCCCAGCAGATCGTTTCGGAAATCGTTCATCATAAATTCAAAACCGGCAGCCGTTATCAGGATTATGCGATTTTATACCGCGGCAACCATCAATCCAGACTCTTTGAACAGAGCCTCAGGGAAAATAACATTCCTTATTTCATCAGCGGCAGCACGTCTTTTTTTGCCTATTCGGAAATCAAGGACATACTCGGCTATCTGCGTTTATTCGTTAATCAGGATGACGATGCCGCCTATTTACGCATCATCAATACCCCCCGGCGGGAAATTGGCCCGACAACACTGGAAAAGCTGGGCAGTTATGCGAATGACCGGCATATCAGTTTATTTGCCGCCAGTACCGAACTGGGTTTAACTCAAAAACTATCCGAGAAATCCATCCATCGGCTGCGGAAATTCCACGATTGGGTTATCGATACCGCCGACCGTATTGAGCGCGGCGACACGTTTGCCGTCATCGAACAGGTTATTAATCAAATCGGCTATGAACAGTATTTAAAAGAAGACAGTAAAACCAAAGAGTCGGCCGACCGGAAAATAAAGAATGTCTATGAGCTGATTGAATGGCTTAAACGCATAGCCGACAAG
>CAYVFT010000042.1:0-29183 GCA_964450225.1 uncultured Crenothrix sp.
ATGTTGAAATTAACACTTGCAAAATGCGTTTAATGTTTTGCCAGACAGCTTCTTACTCCCTAATGCGCCTGAACGGTATCGGTAAAACACCGGCAGAAGAAAAGTGCCTGGCGTTACAGATAGGTCATGCCGTAGCGCGTTCTGGAACAACCGCCAAAATGGACGAGACGCTCTCGGCAATCTCCGAATATGTACAAAAATCAGCGTCATCAACGCTTACAGGCGCTAATTATCTTGATTTTATGGGCATGTTAACGGCAATGGCCGGGTCGAATTATCTGGGCTTAAAAGGCAATGTGGGCAATTCTGCATCACTTATAAACTCGGCTGATGCCGGGGTGCGTTCTTCCGGAAGCGGCGGCGAGGCCAGTGAGTTTCAGTGGATACAAGCACAGCTTAAAGCCTTTCCAGGGTTATCATGGACCGATATATCAACCAATCAGCAGGCAGGTCTATTGGGCGACTTGGGCGCGGCCTACAAGCCGGGTTCACCGCAATACGATACTGCAACTCCACAGGTCAAGGCGCATTATGAAAGCATTGCCAAGAGTCTTAGCGGTAAGACCATGCTGGACATATACTACGCGCGGTCACGGATGCGGAAAACTGAAACACATTAATCCCTTGTAATATAAGGCGTTAAACACTTTTAAGGATCCGCAATTGTGACCGCGCTGAGTATAGGATTGGATCGAGCTGATGAAGTGAGTGGCGGGAATAGCGAATTACGAAATGTAGCTATGATGAAAATGTTTGGCCTTGGTTCAAAGCAGGAGTCGGCAGCATTATATAAGTTTGGGCGCAATAAGGTTGCTCGAAGCGATCTTGAGAAAACAATCGGTAAAGACCTTGGCGCTATCGAAGCCGCAAAGATACCGGTTTATGCCGAGATTGCATCAGGCACGGACGGTGAGCGCACGGCCATTTTTGAAAGGATGCGTAAAGACATGAGCAAGGAGGATGCCGAGGCAGGTGTTAAGTTAAGCGGTACAGCATTGAAGGAGTTTTTGTATAAACAAGTTGATAAAGGCATTACCGATCCAGGACTGGAGGCTCAAAAAACGTCGGTCGAGTTATTAAACAAGGTTGCCGAATCAATGACGGACTTGGTTGGTATTGAGACAAAGGCAAAAGAAGGCATCCTTGGGATCTGGAAGCATTTTGAGCCGAATGCTCAGGGAGCCCCGACGGCTGCAAGTATTGCCGGGAATGCGGTTATTAATGCACTTCCAGGCGGAGCAAGCGCTATAGGCTTAGGCCAAAAGATTTACAAATCACTGAAGCCGATGTTTGATGGCGGGGACAATCGTAGCAAGTTGTACGCAGGATTAATGAAAGACCTTGGCATAAATGGGGCGCAGGCATCCGGCATTGTCGGAAATTTGGCGCATGAAACTGGCGGGTTTAGGTTTTTACAGGAAAAAGGTGTTGCCAAAGGTCGTGGCGGTTTCGGCTGGGCACAATGAACAGGACTGAGGCGCAAAGAGTTTGAAGATTATGCCGCTGGAAAAAAACTGTCTCCCTATTCGTTCGAGGCCAATTATGGCTTTCTGATTCATGAGCTGAAAGGCAAGGAAAAAGCATCGTTGTCCGCCTTAAAACGAACGCACAATGAGGCAGAGGCAACAGAATCGTTTATGCGTAACTATGCACGGCCAGGGAAAGAAAATCTTGATAGTCGCCTGAATTACACCCATAAAATCCACGGCGAATTTATATTACGCGACCAGAAGGGCAATGCAATTGCTGACCCTGTGGTTGCCTCGGCTCATATTGGCGCACCAAGAGCGGCTGGAGCGCATTAATCTGACTAGAGCGAATTTACAAGCAAAATACAGCGCTTTTATAGTCGTGACATCATAATTCAATTGTGCGGCTGCACTTGATGGGTTGTACCGTTCTCCGACAAATCACTTCATGAATGGCAGCCGCTTTTTTTTAACAATGGAGTTAGATATATGTTTACACAAGGCGTATCGGGAAACCCCAAGGGAAAACCCCGAGGCTCAAGATCAACCAAAACGATCATTAAGCAAGCGTTAAAAATGCTGGAGCAGGCCATTTGCAATGATGTTGCCATCGATCCAATAAAACTGGAATGTGCGCGCTCATTTATTGACTATCACACACAACTCAGAAACCAATAAATAGGAAATCAAAATGATTCATTTTACAGACGCAAGCGGAAAAACGGTTATGGCTCGTGACGGCCATGAATTGATGAAAGCCTTGGGCCATCTGCCAACCGGGTTTACAGCCATTTATACTGACGAGAAAGGCGATATTGTTGGTGCTGGCAGTGACGGCACGAGTTTGGCAAAAAGCTTCAGCCAAATTAGCCAAATTCGTGCACAAGAACTGCTTGCAAAGAGCGAGGCGGCAAAGCTTAAAGCTCAACCAAAAATGTTAACGAAAAGCTTTCGTCAATCTTCTGCTACTCGCGGTGTGGAGCACTCAGAGTTCATGAAGTCATTGAGCGCGATAAACGCAAAGCTTGCTACTTTGAGAGCGGCGCTATGAATCGCGTAGTTCAGCATCTTTTTAAGAATGAAACGACCGTGGGCGCGGTTAGTGGCATAAATGACAATTTAGGCGCAGACTTGTGCCACATGGCTGTTATAGGTAAAGGTACTGTGACTGCAAGCGCTATTTTGGAGGGTTCGATTGATCCGGAGTCGCCTGTTTGGCAGGAACTATGCTCAATAGCTTCACCATCTTCCAACACAGTGGCACATGATGCCGCAAGCTCGGCAGAACGTTTTGATCACCTGAACTTTCCGTATCTCCGGGCCCGCATAACGGCGGCATCAGGAAATATAACCGGCATAAACTTAAGTATTGCTGGCTTGACCGCTTGATTGAAAATTGACTGGACAAAAAATGACCAATAGAAACAAGCCAACACCAGCAAAGCCCTATCCCAAAACATACGACGAATATTTTTTGCGGCTGAAACGGGAAAGGGAACAGCAGGAAAAAATGAAATAGAAAAAAGCCGGTTTTGATACCGGCTTGTCTTACATAAGTTTATCAAAACATGCCTATCCTGCACCCGCTAAACCGGCTAAACTACCTAAAAAGGGGTTTAGCGGGTTTAGCTGGTTCGGGATATAGGCATTTCAGAAGTAATTTAACCAACAAAGGTTAGACCAAACCCAAGACAGCGGCTTATTTTGGATGTGACCGTTTCGTGACTGGAGAATATTTTGAACGCCATCATTCTTGCCGCGGTATCGTGCTACGGCCTAAGCCAAGACCAGCAAGCGTACTGTCAGGCGCGAAAACACCATAATCCGGCCTACTGCTACAGTATTTCAGATTCGGCGCTTAGAGCCGCTTGTCGGGCCGAAATTAATCAGCAGCCGTGGACATGCGACGGCATAGCAGACAAGGAAAAGCGCTAGCTATGCCGGAATAATTCAGGCGGCTTTAAATGAATAAGTGGCTTCAATCGTGCGCCAATGCGCGGCAAACTCTCAAGAGCATGGCATCGATGCTGCTTGATAAGCGGTGTCCCGATCTGTTTTTGATTTATGACGAATTGTTCATCCTTGCGGAAGAAGCTGAGGAAAAAGATTGTTGTACGGTTGTCTGCGGCTTATGTGCGGCGTCTTACCGGTTGGCGGGTTCGGCGAACAACATTGCCAATTTCGCCATGCAAACATTGGCCACTGTTAATGCGCTTAGCCCCAACAGCCGGGGCAGTGAGGAAACGGCCAACGCCTGGCAGAGTTTTTTACTGGCCGCAAGCCAGTCCCCCCAACAATTACAGCGAGTTTTGCTGGACCATCAATCTGCCGTTCAGGATTTTGCCGAGGCATTGCAGGATAATTATCGAAACGACTTGATGCACCTGACAAGCGAGATTGGAGTGTTGCTGGAACATCCGTTTGTGGTTGCCGATGATTCGTTCCATAGTCGATTGCAGCATCAGCACGATGCTCTTGAAGACCGCTTAGAGAGTCTTTATGAATTGGGCAGCCAGCTTTTGAAGCATCCTATTTTGGGTATTGATGCCGCCAATATTGTAATATTGTATGAGTAATGGATGGTTCAAGATTGAATTTTCTTTTGAGCAAAGGATAGGATTTCAGTTTATGGATTTACGCAAGGTATTGATTTTATTGTTTCCGAAAATACGGAAGCTAATAAATCAATGGGTTACGCTCAGGAAAAAATTGAGTATTTCATAACAATCGGCATGGCAAAAGAGCTGTGTATGGTCGAGAGCAAACAATCAAACTGAGGACTTGATTTTTTACCACGCAATTACCACACCTAACCAAAGGCAGGGCAGGGGCTCACGGCGTTAATGCCACGTTATTACCACAAGAACACAGCGGCAGTCGTTGCGGGGTCATGAGAAAGAGGAATATTCGCTTTGTGGCGTTGCTTTTAATTCGTTTGTCATAACAGATAACTGCTTAACTGCGGTTTTTTTGTGTCTGTTATTCGGCAATGCCTGCGGGTGTTTTTGTCGTATTTAATGGCAAGCGGTGAAATTTGGTATCACGAGTGGTATCACGAAACCCTAAAATCTATACTTTTACATTTTTAGCCATTTTGTAACCCATTGATTCAATTGGTCGGGACGACAGGATTTGAACCTGCGACCCCTTGTCCCCCAGACAAGTGCGCTACCAAGCTGCGCTACGCCCCGAAATTGATATTTTTTTAAAACCAAAACCCAACATCAAAAAACTTACAATCTAATATAGTACCACATTACAAGATTATGAGAATATGATAATAATTGGGTTTTCATGAAAAACTAGTGTAAGTTATTGAATATTTAAAGCACCAATTTTTTCAAACTTGAAATTTTAAAGAATCTCCTTGCCTCGTAGATGATTTTAGTCAGACATTTATTCTGGAATGGCAAAAAAAATCAACTACCGAACGGTGAAAAGAAATGTAATCGCCCACACCGCATGAGTTTTAGAGAAATGATTACCCTCCTGGTGTATTACCATCAATCAGGTTACCGAACCGTCAAGTGGTTTTATCAAAATCATGTCTGGAAACTCTGACTATCAGAGTTTCCCAAGCTTCTGAGACTGTGAAAGTATCCAAAGTCCAGATGGATTTTAAGCCGTCCTACGTAGCATTTTTTACGCATATCCCACGTTTCTTAACGCATTTCCTGATCTTCGGGCGCAATAATCCCTCAGTGCGTCAACATCGAGAATATTCAGTACGCGTGTGAAGTTGTAACCTAATACCATCAGGCTAAATTCGCCGCGACTGCTCAATTACCTGTCGAACATCGTGGCAGGTCTGGCCGCTTACTCTTAATCAAGAGATAAAATCTGCTTTTTAATTTACAGGAGGCTGATTGATTGCCCTTTGGTTTGAACTCTTAAACCGAACTGAGGCTAATTAAATAGTTCTAAAATATCTTCAAGTTCGGCGATCATTTGATGAATTAATTGCTTGGTGCGGACTGAATCTTCTTTGGCACTATCATTCATGAGATGGGCTCTGGCTCCACTAATCGTGTATCCTTGCTCATATAACAAGGCTCTTATTTGTCGTATCATCAAGACTTCGTGACGCTGATAATAACGGCGATTGCCACGTCTTTTTACCGGGCTCAATTCGGTAAATTCTTGTTCCCAATAGCGAAGTACATGGGGTTTAACTCCACACAACTCACTTACTTCACCTATGGTGAAATAACGTTTTTCCGGTATGACCGGTAATTCATTGTTGTTACTTGGCTCCAACATAAGTTTCTACCCTGGCTTTAAGTTTTTGACCAGACCGGAACGTAACTACGCGTCTGGCAGTTATGGGTATTTCCTCGCCTGTTTTTGGGTTCCTGCCCGGACGACTGGTTTTATCACGAAGCTCGAATTTTCCAAAACCGGAAATTTTTACTTGTTGACCCTGTTCCAAAGAACTTTTAATTTCTTCAAAAAAGAGTTCTACCATTTCTTTCGCTTCACGCTTGTTTAAGCCTAACTCGTCAAACAACCTTTCGGCAAAATCTGCTTTTGTTAATGCCATAAATCAATCCCTCAGCTTTGCATTCTTTTCATTAGTCAATAGGGTTAACAGCCTGCTAACTATAGCGTCTATTTCAGAGTCTGTTAGTGTTTGTGTATCATCTTGCATGATTAAACTTAAGGCCATGCTTTTACTGCCCTCTTCGACACCTTTGCCGCGGTAGATGTCAAAGATTATTACTTCTTGCAAGGCTGGCTCTGCACTGCTTTTAATGCAGTTGATTATTTCACTCGCAGCAACATCTTCTTTAACTATCAAGGCTAAATCGCGTCGAACTGATGGATATTTTGACAGAGATTTAAAAACGGGAATACGTTTACTAAGTACCAGACTTTGATCCAGTTCAAATAGAAAGACCTGGGTATCAAAACCTAATTGTTTTTCCAGATTTGGATGCAGCATACCTAGCCATCCTATTTCTTTACCTTCTGGTGATAAAATTTCGGCCGTTTGTCCTGGATGCAGCGCAGATTGTTGTGCAAATCTAAATTGTACATCACAGCCCGTCAATGCAAATATCGCTTGTATATCGGCTTTAACATCAAAAAAATCGACTTTACGGGCATTCTCACCCCATTGTTCGCTATAAGCATCCCCTAAAGCCAGGCCAGCCAGCATTTTTTGCTGATGAGTTTCATCGTCTTTTTTGATAAAACGCAAGCCCGATTCAAATAGTCGAACTCTGTTTTGCTGACGGTTGGTATTGTAAAGTGCAGCTTTCAACAAACCACACCAAAGAGTAGTCCGCATCACAGCCAATTCCGAGGAAATCGGATTTGCTAGACGGATAGCTTCGAAATCAGGGGCTACAGTTTTCTGAATATCTTCATCGACAAAGCTGTAAGTAATCGCTTCCTGGTAACCACGGTCAACCAGTAAATCTTTAACGCGGTCTAAGTCCAGCACTGCTTCAGTCGCCGAGTTTAATTCGGAGCGCATTAACAAACTGCTATTAGGCAGATTATTATAACCATAGATACGCGCTATTTCTTCAATTAAGTCTGCTTCAATAGCAATATCAAAACGAAAACCCGGCGGTATGATTTGCCAGCCATCAGCTTGTATCTGGACCATCATTCCCAAGCGTTGAAAAATATCTATCACTTGTTCATTAGCCACTGCAACACCCAGAGTTTTTTCTATGCGTTGTCGTCTTAAAAAGACAGCCTCACGTTGCGGTAGAGTGGCTTTAGTGGTCACTTCACTAATTGGACCAGCACTGCCACCGGCAATGTCAATAATCAGTTGTGTCGCGCGTTCAATAGCCCTTGTTTGCAGAGTAGCATCAACACCGCGTTCAAAACGATGGGATGAATCGGTGTGTAAACCAAATTGGCGCGCCTTGCCCGCTATATTTTGTGGTGTAAAAAATGCACATTCCAAAAATATCGAATGCGTTTCGTTACTGACGGCTGAATCATTGCCACCCATGATACCAGCAAGTGCTAAGGCTTGTTTATCATCGGCGATCACCAAGGCTTCATTATCAAGTTTAATGAGCTGATTATTTAATAGGGTTAATTCCTCATCCGCTTTAGCCCAGCGCACAGTGATGCCCCCCGTAAGCTTCTCCGCATCAAAGACATGTAACGGTTGCCCTAACTCAATGAGTACGTAATTAGTCACATCAACCAAAGGACCAAGACTTCTTAATCCTGAACGACGCAGGCGTTCCTGCATCCATAATGGCGTCGCTGCTTTGGCATTTACGCCTTTAATCAAACGACCCAAATAACGCGGACAGGCTTCTGTGGCTTCTACCGACACGGTTAATGTGTCTTGATGACTAACAGGAACATTGTTGACCTGGGTAGTTGACCAGTCCATCTTGTTTAGGACCGCGACTTCTCGTGCTAAACCTTCAACGCTCAAACAATCGGCTCTGTTAGGCGTTAAATCAACTTCTATAATTGAATCATCCAGTGATAAATATTCGCGAATATCAACACCAACGGGCGCATCGGCAGCCAATTCCATTAAACCAGCGGCATCTGCAGCTAAGCCCAGTTCCTTTTCTGAACACAACATGCCAAAGGATTCTTCGCCACGCAGTTTTGATTTCTTTATTTTAAAATCGCCCGGCAAGACTGCACCGATTAATGCCGCGGGAATTTTCAAGCCGACACGAACATTGTTTGCGCCGCAGACAATTTGTAAGGGTTCAGCTTCGCCTACAGCGACCTGACAAACGCGAAGGCGATCTGCATCGGGATGCTGTTGCATAGACATTACTTCACCAATGACAACGCCGCTAAATTTTGCAGCAGCGGGTTCTACAGAATCGACTTCGAGACCTGCCATCGTCAATTGTTCGACCAGTACTTCTGTACTTATTGCCGGATTGACATACGATCTTAACCAGGCTTCACTAATTTGCATGATTCAAATTTTCCTGTGTAACGACAAATTAATTAAATTGCTCTAAAAATTTAAGATCATTTTCAAAAAATAACCGTAAATCGTTAATACCATATCGCAACATGGCGAGGCGCTCCACGCCCATACCAAAAGCAAAACCGCTATATTCTTCGCTATTAATGTTAACTGATTTAAAAACTTCAGGATGAATCATACCGCAGCCCATGACTTCCAGCCAACCAGTTTGACTGCATACTCGACAGCCTTCGCCGTTACACATCACGCATTCAATATCAACTTCCGCGGAAGGCTCGGTAAAGGGAAAATAAGATGGCCTAAAACGCACTTGAATATCCTTTTCAAAAAAAGCGCGCAGGAATTCGTAAACCACACCTTTTAAGTCAACAAAACTGACATCCGTATCGACCAGAAAACCTTCTACCTGATGAAACATAGGCGTATGTGTAATATCTGAATCACAACGATAAACGCGACCCGGTGCAATCACTTTTAATGGTGGTCTTTCAGATTCCATCGTTCTAATTTGCACGGGTGAAGTATGTGTTCTTAGTACTGTATGGGCATCAAAATAAAACGTGTCGTGCATTGCTCTTGCAGGGTGATGTGCAGGAATATTCAGCGCTTCAAAGTTATGATAATCATCTTCAATTTCAGGCCCTTCAACGACTTTAAAACCGACACTGGCAAATATCCTGGAGATTCGTCTCAGAGTCGTAGTAACTGGATGTAATCCTGCCACCGATTGACCGCGTCCAGGCAAGGTTACGTCAATGCGTTCGCAGGCTAGTCTTGCGGCTAATGCGACATTTTCCAATTGGTTTTTGCAGTCATCCAGCTGTTGCTGAAATTGATCTTTAGCTTGGTTGATTATTTGACCGACAGCTCGCCGTTGCTCGGGATCAAGGTTACCAAGTTCTTTCAGTTGCAGGGTAAATAATCCCTTTTTACCAAGATAGTTAACACGAACCTTATCAAGTTGAATAAGGTCATTTACTGCTGCAAGCTCTTGTAATGCCTGCGCGAGAATTTCTTCAAGGGTAGCCGACACTGATCTGCTCGCTTTAGTTAGGGATAGGAGAATTTATAAATAGGGTTTCAGGATCAAAATCCTGAACCACCCGTCTCTTGAAATGAGGCAGGTGGTATCTTAAGATGCCTCAGTGAAGTGAAACTGCGTCTTTACTTAAGGCTGACTTTGATTGGCTTTAGCAATTTCCGCTATTTTACCAAATGATTCAATGTCACGTACTGCGATGTCAGCTAAAACCTTGCGATCTATTGCTACATTGGCTTTTGTTAAGCCATTGATTAAGCGACTATAAGATATTCCATACATGCGTGCAGCAGCATTAATGCGGACAATCCACAAGGCGCGGAATTGACGTTTTCTTTGCTTGCGGTCGCGGTATGCATATTGGCCCGCTTTGATGACTGCTTGCTTGGCAACGCGATAAATACGGCTACGTGCGCCGTAATAACCTTTCGCTTGCTTTAACACTTTTTTATGTCTTGCTCTGGCTGTTACACCGCGTTTAACTCTAGGCATTGCTATTCTCCTTTATTAACTATATGGCATCATACGTGCAGCCATGCGCACATCTGATGGGTGAATAGATGCAGGTGAACGTAACTGTCTTTTTCTTTTAGTCGACTTCTTGGTCAAAATATGACGGCGATGCGACTGCCCACATTTAAAACCGCCATTGCCTGTGCGTCTAAAACGCTTGGCCGCACCACGGTTAGTTTTTATCTTTGGCATTTATTTGCTCCAGTAATATAAAAATAAAAAATCCCTGAGACATAACCCAGCAAGGCAAAATGCACGGCCCTGAAGAATTACAAGCATCAAGTAGATGCTTTTAGTAGCCAATCCTAAGCTACTTGCTGCAGAGATATAAGTTCACGGCATCTCTACAAATATTTTCAACGCTTCTTAACGTCGGTAAACAGAATTCGTCTAATACTGATATATAAACGTGTACGCGTATATCCGTACCCATGTATTCCCAAATTGAAGTGGGAACATTGAAACTCAGAAAGTGATCGTTATTTTTTCTTTTTTGGAGACATAACCATAATCATTTGCCGGCCTTCCATTTTTGGGAATTGCTCGACAATGGCTAATTCTTCCAAATCATTTTCGATACGTTTCAACAAATCCATGCCGATTTCTCGATGCGCCATTTCGCGCCCGCGATAGCGTACTGTGATTTTTGTTTTATCACCGTCATTCAGGAATTTAATTAAACTTCGCAGTTTAACCTGATAATCCCCCTCATCGGTGCCCGGTCTGAATTTAATTTCTTTGACCTGAATTTGCTTTTGTTTCTTTTTGGCAATTTGCAGTTTTTTGTTGAGTTCAAACTGGTATTTGCCGTAGTTCATTATCTTGCAAACCGGAGGATCCGCGTTTGGCGATATTTCCACTAAATCCAAGTCCGCCGCATAAGCAATTTGTTTGGCCTCATCCAGCGAGATAATACCTAATGCTTCACCCTCTGCTCCTGTAACTCTCACTCGTCTTGCAGTGATTGCGTCATTCAGGCGCGTTTCATCTTTTTTAGCAGCGATACCCTAATCCTCCAAAAACAATTTTATTTTCTATCCGCAATCTCTTGTCTTAACCGTTCGGTAAATTCACTGATTGACAGACTACCTAAATCTTGACCTTTTTGCGTACGTACCGTAATGGTTTGATCTTCCAATTCTTTATCACCAACAATGACAAGATAAGGTACACGCTGCATGGAATGCTCGCGGATTTTAAACCCGATCTTCTCATTTCTCAAGTCAATTTTAACCCTGATGCCTTGCCGCTCAAGATCTCTCATGACTTGAGATGCATATTCCGCATGACGATCAGCAATATCAAGCACAATGACTTGTACGGGAGAAATCCAAACAGGAAAAGTTCCTGCGTGTTGTTCGATCAAAATACCAATAAACCGCTCTAACGAGCCCAGTATAGCTCTATGGAGCATGACAGGTACTTGCTTGGAACCGTCTTCAGCAATATAGCTTGCGCCTAATCGACCCGGCATGGAAAAATCCACCTGAATCGTGCCGCATTGCCAAATACGTCCGATACAGTCTTTTAGAGAAAATTCAATTTTAGGGCCATAAAAAGCACCTTCACCCGGCTGTAAATCCCACTTTAAGCCTTTGTTATTGAGTGCCAATTCCAGAGCGGTCTCTGCCTTGTCCCAGACGGTATCATCGCCCACTCTGTTATCAGGACGTGTCGATAGCTTGATAATGACCTCTTCAAAACCAAAGTCCTTGTAAACGGCGAACAGCAAGTCAATAAAAGTCGATACTTCAGCCTGAATTTGACCTTCCGTACAAAAGATGTGTGCATCATCCTGTACAAAGTTTCTGACTCTCATCAATCCATGGAGCGTTCCAGACGGCTCATTACGGTGACAAGAACCAAATTCTGCCAAACGAATGGGCAAATCACGATAACTTTTAATCCCCTGATTATAAATTTGCACGTGGCATGGACAATTCATAGGCTTGATCGCGTAATCACGATTTTCCGAATGAGTTGTAAATATCATGGCACCGAATTTATCCCAGTGACCTGATTTTTCCCACAGCGAGCGATCTACAACCTGTGGAGTTTTAACTTCGCCGTAACCATTTAAACGTAACTTTTCGCGTATATATTGCTCGATCTGCTGATAAATAATCCAGCCTTTCTCATGCCAAAACACCATGCCAGGCGCTTCTTCTTGGGTATGAAACAAATCCAGTGTTTTTGCCAGTTTACGGTGGTCGCGCTTTTCTGCTTCTTCCAAACGATGCAAATAAGCCTGTAACTCTTTTTTATCGCCCCATGCTGTGCCGTATATGCGTTGCAACATTTCATTTTCAGAGTTGCCGCGCCAATAAGCGCCGGCAATCTTCATAAGTTTAAATGCACTTAATTTGCCAGTACTGGGGACATGAGGGCCACGACACAGATCCGTAAATCCACCTTGCTGATATAAGGATAAATCCTGATCCGCAGGAATGGACTCGATAATCTCTGCCTTATAGCTTTCGCCCTGATCTCTGAAAAATTTTACTGCCGCATCCCTTGATAATACCGAACGACTGATTGCATAATCTTCAGCAACCAGTTGCTGCATTTTTGCCTCGATAGCAGTCAGATCGTCGGGTGTAAATGGCCTTTGATAGGCAAAGTCATAATAAAAGCCATTTTCGATAACCGGACCAATGGTCACTTGTGCATCAGGAAATAATTGCTTAACAGCCTGGGCCAATAGATGCGCAGTTGAATGACGAATCACTTCTATACCGTCTTCATCTTTTGCGGTAATGATTTGCAACCTAGCATCTTGATCGATTAATGTACTGGCATCGACCAGAACATCATTAACTCTACCCGCCAAAGTTGCTTTAGCTAGTCCTGAGCCTATGGACCGCGCGACATCCATCACCGTAACAGCGTGGTCAAACTCACGACTAGAGTCATCAGGAAGGGTAATTACAGGCATCTTTATACTTTTTGGTTGCTACAATAAAAAAAGCACTGCTTGAGCAGTGCTTTAATGTCTGGTAGGCGCGATTGGACTCGAACCAACGACCCCCACCATGTCAAGGTGGTGCTCTAACCAACTGAGCTACGCGCCTGAAGCCTTTATAACTTCAAGAACTGCGCATTATACCAATAGATTTTTGTTATGCAACCCATAAATATTCTACATGCAGTTACAGTTGCGGTTTTTAACAAATATAAAGGATTATCTGAGAGCATAAGCGGAGCGTTGTCCAAAACTCCAGCATCCGAATTGGTATTGCCGGTGGAAATACTCAACGTCTTGCCGAATTCTCGTATTCAGATGCATAAATGCTGTTAGTTCAATTGCAACAATAAATGATTTTTTTTAAATATAATAAATTAAATCAATCAGATATGAGTGATAATGGTTGTGTTTGTTCATGCATTAAGCGCTTGAATCTGACATTAATTGAAGGCAATCACGGTAAATAAACACTCCATCTCATACCGCCAAGCATTATGCTCTTGCCTCCTTCTAGCTGACCACCCAGCAATCCAATGAGTTCATAAACGACGGCCATACCAATACCGTGCCCATCGATGTTTTCATCGGCACGGATTCCTCTTTTTAAAATGTCATTAATCTTTCCCGCAGGAATTCCTGGTCCATCATCTTCAATCTGTAAGAGTACTGAATAATTATGCCTGCTTCTACGCTGATTGAGAGCAATACTAACTTTAACGAAGTGATGGCACCATTTGCAGGCGTTATCCATTAAATTCCCGATAATTTCAAACAGATCGCCTTCTTCACAATAAATCAGGCATTGTTCAGGTACAATTATTTCGAAATTGATGCTTTTTTCGATATAAACCTTGTTTAGCGTTGCGCGAATTTTTTCAATTACAATTGCAAGATCGGTTGTTTTGATGGTAGTAAGTTCACCTTTGGCAGCTGCGCGCTGTAATTGATATTCAACGATTTCATTCATACGTGAAATCTGTTCTTGCACTGTCTCCCTATTTTCGTTGAAAGATTCGACGCAACCGCGCAATATCGCAAGTGGGGTTTTTAAACTGTGTGCCAAATCAGCCAGGTTGTTGCGATAACGTTCCAAATGCGCCCGTTCATGGGTGATGAAGGCATTCAGATTGCCAGCCAAACCTTCCAGTTCCTTAGCATAGTGACCGTCCAAATGGGTTTTTTTACCTTGTTCAATCGATTTAAGGTCTTTTACGATGCTCCATAGCGGCGTTAGGCTCCAACGCAATACCGCAAATTGAATAAAGACCAAAACTACGCCAATAAACAAAAGCCAGAATCTTAAAGTTTTTTGGAGTTGTTCTACCTGACTGCTGACAAATCGGGCATCCTCAGCCACCGTAAAGATATATTCACGTTCTATGCCCTCCACATTTTGCCAAAGCACATCATAATGAAGAACATAACGACTATGCTTATCAAACAAAAATGCTGAATTACCTGATCTAAATTCGGGGGGAGCAATCACATCCAATCCAATAGCGGAAGGTGAGCGCCAAACCAGCTTATTTTTGGGTTGCTGAATAAAGCCGTAAAGACCAGAGCCTGGATTTTCAAATCGCGGTTCGTGTAAACTGGGGGGCATAATTAATACACCCGAATTATTCAGTTTGGCGGCCGACAAGAGCGAGTATACCTGAATCTGCAATCTTTCCCGTAAGGCTTGTTCAGCGCTTTCTCGAAAACCCTGTTCAAGAAAGAAGGCAACTAGTGCGAATAAAGCAGCAAGTACCAAACTTTCAGCAATGAGTAATCGAAAGCTTAATGATTTAGCGCGCACTCAATGCCTGAAATTGAGTGACGGAGTCAAAACACGATTTGTCAAGTCTTGTAAAAATAGAAGATTCAAGAGAGACCAACTGGAATCCTGTAACCCCTTCCTCGTAATGTTTCAATAGGTTTGCGGGAGCCGTCGGGGTCAAGTTTTTTTCTCAAACGGCCAATAAAAACCTCTATAACATTACTGTCACGATCATAGTCTTCATCATAGATATGTGCCGTTAACACAGATTTTGAAATCAACTCGCCTTTACGAAACATCAAATATTCCAGTACTTTGTACTCATAAGCTGTTAATTCCAGCTTTATGCCTGAAACCGATACTTCCTGCGCTACGGTATCCAGTTCAATATTGTCATGAGTTAATGTTGGATGCGATTTTCCTGCTGACCGCCTAATCAAAGCGTTGAGTCGAGCGAGCAACTCTTCATACTGAAAAGGTTTTACCAGATAATCATCAGCTCCGGCTTCCAGTCCTTCCACTTTTTCTTGCCAACGACTCCTCGCTGTTAAAATTAGAATAGGTATACTCACTTTATCTTTACGTAACCGTTTAATGAGTTCGATACCAGAAAAATCGGGTAGACCAATATCAATGACAGCCACATCTATGGGATACTCCTTACCCATATAGTAGCCATTGCTGGCAGTGTTCACAGTGTCAACAACAAAACCTTTATCGGCCAGATACTGATGAATTTGTTTACAGAGTGTGATTTCATCTTCTACGATGAGAATACGCATGGTTGCTCCGATGCTTTTGTGGTTTATTTGATTATTTCGCTGGAATCGACGTCGACTATATAATGCTGGACACGGCTATCCGGTGTTAAAACCTTAATCACATGCTTTTCTTTACCATCAATCTTTTCTGTTTCAGCGCCGAGCACTATAAAGTTGTTGTCATTCTCAATAATTTGCTTTGTTGCCTGGTCCAGGCTCATGCGTACTGGGGCTTTTACCTCTTCTGCAAAACAACTATTGAAAAGTAAAAACAGCAGCAAATAACTGATTAATCGGGTATGTGTAGACATAATTGGTACCGTCTCTACTTTTATCAAGGTTAACATGGGTAATCCAGGGTTACGTTTTTTTTTTACCATTACTGAAAGTAACTTTCTTGAGCTTTCATGAATTGTAAAAATACCTCAACTTTAGTGAATAAGAACTGAATAGACAATAATAAGTAGCCCCGTGTTCAAAAGTTCAAATTCGTTTGTTATGATACCAGTCGGCAATCGGCAGTAAAGCAAGGGGGTCTATTTATTATTAAACCTTTGCGTTTAACGCCATGCACATTTAATTCAATCGTAACAGGAGTTATCATGACTAGTATCAATCAGCCGCCAAACGGCAGCCCAATCACGATGCAGAACGGTAAACTTGTCGTGCCTGATAACCCTGTCATCCCTTATATAGAAGGGGACGGAACGGGTCCGGATATATGGCGCGCCACCGTTCGTGTGTTAGACGCTGCTGTTGCAAGTACATATTCCGGGCAAAGGAAAATTCACTGGCTGGAAGTTTACGCAGGAGGAAAAGCCAATGCGCTATTGAATACATGGCTTCCTGATGAAACTGTTGAGGCCTGTAGAGATTATTTAGTGTCCATTAAAGGTCCGTTGACCACTCCAATAGGAGGCGGTATCCGATCTTTGAATGTGGCGTTGCGGCAATTGCTGGATATGTATGTTTGTCTGCGTCCGGTCAGATGGTTTCAAGGCGTACCCTCACCGGTAAAAAATCCGGGCGCTGTTGATATGGTTATTTTCAGGGAAAATACTGAAGATATTTATGCCGGCGTGGAATTTGAACAAGGCAGCGACGACAACAAATTGTTCATGCGACTATTAAAGGAAAACTTCCCCGCACAATTCAGTAAAATTCGATTTCCAGAAACATCCGGTATTGGTATCAAACCTGTATCACAAGAAGGTACGGAACGTTTGATACGTTCTGCAATTGACTATTGCCTGACCAATAAACGCAAAAGCCTGACGATAGTTCATAAAGGCAACATTATGAAATTCACCGAAGGGGCATTTCGCAACTGGGCTTATGCCGTTGCTGAGCGAGAATATGCTGAGCAAACCTATACCTGGGGGCAATGGGAAAAAACCCGTGCACAATCGGGCGAAGCCGCAGCGAATAAAGAACAGGCAGACGCTCTGGCAAGCGGACGTATTTTGATAAAAGATGCCATAGCTGATATTGCCCTGCAACAGGTTTTAACCCGGCCTGAGGATTTTGATGTCATCGCCACCTTGAATCTGAATGGCGATTATTTATCCGATGCCTTGGCCGCACAGGTGGGCGGCATTGGTATTGCTCCAGGGGGTAACATCAATTATCAAACAGGTACTGCCATTTTCGAGGCCACTCACGGTACAGCGCCAAAATATGCAGATCTGGATAAAGTTAATCCCGGTTCGTTAATATTATCGGGTGAAATGATGTTGCGTTATATGGGCTGGTCAGAAGCGGCGGACGCCATTATCAGCGCGATGGATGCCGCCATTGCCAGCAAACGGGTAACCTACGATTTCGCACGTTTGATGGATAACGCAATAGAAGTCAAGTGCAGCGAATTTGCGGATGTGTTGATTGAGAATTTATAAAGGAACCGCAAGGTTAAAGGCAAAGAGCGACTGTGATGAATATTAGGTTTTTCGCTTTTTGCCTTATATTTTTCAACTGATCTTCAGTTTCAGATTTTAGTGAAAAGGTTGGTTTGTTTTAGTTTTCTACTCATTAGCATTAATCGATATAATGTTAGATAAACTAATGCATCAAATACTTCGTCCGCTGGGGCTAAACGTATAAACAGGATAAAAATGACTAGAGAAATTATTCAGACTGAAAAAGCACCTCAGGCAATCGGGACCTATTCACAAGCAGTCAAAGTTGACCACACTATTTATCTTTCAGGACAAATTCCTTTGGTGCCTGAAACCATGACGGTTATTGAAGGCGATATTGTTGCGCAAATCACCCAGGTATTTGACAATTTAAAAGCAGTTGCGGAAGCCGCGGGCGGTGATCTTTCGGATATTGTTAAAATAAATGTTTTTTTAACTGATTTGTCAAATTTTCCCATGGTTAACGAAATCATGGGACGTTATTTTCAAGAGCCTTATCCTGCTCGTGCAGCTGTTGGGGTTGCCGCTTTACCTAAAAACGCCAGCATAGAAATGGATGCGATTATGTTTCTAAAACCCCAGGAGTATCCGCTTTAACCCCTGGATAAGGCACACTTGGGCATAACTGTCCCCGTTATGAACTACCTTAACCAGTCGGTCGCTAAATTGGCGGGGATAGGCAGTCAAACGGTAAACCGTCTGGAAAAGCTAGGCATTCGTGTTATTCAGGATCTGATTTTTCATCTGCCTCTCCGCTATGAAGACCGAACCCGGGTTTATCCTATCGGCTCTTTGATGGCAGGCATGAAGGCGCTCGTTTGCGGTAGAGTTGAATTTATTGATATTTTACCCAGAGGCCGCAAAAGTCTGATTTGTAGAATCAGCGATGATACCGGTTTTATCTCGTTAAAATTTTTTCATTTCAGCTCCAATCAGCACAACACACTGAAACCGGGGGCCTTAATCAGTTGTTTTGCTGAAGTGCGGCACGGTTTTGCCGGGCTGGAAATGGTTCATCCGGATTATCGGGTCATTGCGAATCCGCAATCCTTTGTTACGGAAACACATTTAACACCTGTTTATCCACTAACGGAAGGTCTTAGCCAAACTACGCTAAGAAAAGCGGTAAAGCACGCTTTAAGTCTATGTATTAGTGAACCCCAGTTATTGGTAGACTGGATTCCAGAAGCGATTTTAAAAAAATACCATTACCCGTCTCTGGCAGAGGCGATTCAAATCTTGCACGCTCCCGATGAATCAGCATCGATTGAGGCATTACAAAACGGCACCGTGCCCGCGCTTAAACGGTTGGCATTTGAAGAGCTTTTGGCTCATCATCTTAGTTTGCGCTTAACCAGAAATATAACCAAGGCTTGGCAAGCGCCGGTCTTCACGAGTTCCAGTGATAAAATCATCATAGATCAGTTTCTTCGCTCTCTGCCTTTCAAACTGACAGACGCACAACAGCGTGTTATCGCGGAAATTGAGGCGGATTGCTGCCTGCAACATCCGATGATGCGACTGGTTCAGGGGGATGTCGGTTCAGGTAAAACTATTGTTTCTGCCTACGCCGCATTACTGGCGTTAACGGCGGGTTATCAGGTGGCGGTGATGGCGCCAACCGAATTATTGGCTGAACAGCACAAACGCAATTTCAGTACGTGGTTTGAAGGTTTTCAGACGAAAGTTGTGTTTTTAACCGGTCAATTGAAAGGCAACGCCCGCGAAGACGTTTTAGAGGGGTTAGCGGATGGTTCAGCTGGTATTATTATTGGAACACATGCGTTATTTCAAGAGAGTGTAAATTTTCATCGGCTGGGCCTGATTATTATTGATGAACAGCACCGTTTCGGTGTACATCAGCGGATGGCCCTGAGAGAAAAAGGGCAGCAGGGGAAAATCAGACCTCATCAGCTGGTTATGACCGCAACCCCGATTCCACGTACTCTGGCAATGTTGCAATATTCCGATCTGGATATATCTATTATTGATGAACTGCCACCCGGTAGAAAACCTATTGTAACCAGCGTGATTCCCTCCGAACGCCGAACAGAAGTTATCGACAGAATTAACAGCTGGATAAGCAAAAAACGCCAGGTATATTGGGTGTGTACGCTGATAGAAGAGTCGGAAATTTTACAATGCGAAGCTGCTGAAAAAACGGCCGAACTGTTAACTCAGGCCTTGCCCAATGTACGTGTTGCCTTGATTCACGGACGCATGAAAAGTACAGAAAAAGATGCCGTCATGAAGGCATTTAAATATCATCAGATTGATTTGCTGGTTGCCACTACGGTAATAGAAGTCGGTGTCGATGTGCCTAATGCGGGATTAATGATTATCGAAAATCCGGAGCGATTAGGACTTGCTCAACTGCATCAATTACGTGGACGTGTTGGGCGAGGGGAGGGTGACAGTTACTGTTTGCTATTGTATCAATCGCCATTGTCGGATACCTCCCGCCAGCGCTTGGGTATTTTAAGAGACAGTAATGACGGCTTTGTCATTGCTGAAAAAGACCTGGAATTACGCGGCCCCGGCGAGGTAATGGGAACTCGGCAAACCGGAGCAGTGCATTTCAAAATTGCCGATCTAGCCCGGGATGCAGATTTGTTGGATAAAATACAACAAACAGGTGAGCAAATATTTACCGAATCGCCCCAGGCCATACAACCCATATGTGATCGTTGGCTGGGCACATCCACAGACTATGCAGAGGTTTAGTTTGACCACTAAAAGCTTTTTATTTAATTGCGAACCGTTATGGCTGGAAAATCGACAGGGTTTACGGCATAAACTACCAGATAACGTTCAATCATGGACTTATGAATCAGGCTCGCTAACCCGGCGTTTACGCAGCTACTACGGCGATGCTGTTTCCGTTAAAGTCTTGCTTCAGCACTGGAGCAAGCCATTTTTAAGTGAACGCCGTTTGCTTAAACTACCCGAACACCATTACAGTTTAACCCGCGAGGTGTTACTTCATGTCGATGGCAAACCGCTTATTTTGGCAAGAACCATTATTCCGGCAAGCACCATCAAAGTTGTTAAAAGCAACTTATCCCACTTGGGCAACCGGCCGCTGGGCGAAATCATTTTTTCTTATCCCAAACTGGAACGCATAGCCATGGATGTTGCCTTGATTAACCCGTCCACATGGACACAGTCAGCGATTGCGGAAGCTGGTATTGATCAACCAATATGGGGCAGAAGAACGGTCTACGCCATTGCCCATAAACAGATGCTCGTGAGCGAGTTTTTTTTGCAGGAAGTTTTGAGGAATTATTAAACAGGTTCTCGTTTGGTTTAATGGCCTTGATTTGAAATTACGAGCCCTGAAAATCCATACCCTATCTACTGAAGACTAGCCGACTCCTGTTTCGAACCGGAGCCGTTTATTATTCCCACGTTCCGTGTGGGAACTCGATTAAGGTATGTAAGTGCAATTTGGGCGGCATTGGTAAATTCGCACGTACAGAGAAGTGAAAATTTCAATGACAGTGATCCCACCATAGCTCGAAGTTATTTTTTCCCCAGCTTACTACGCGCAAAATCAATAAGCTTACGGACAAAATCAATAATCGGGCGGCGCTTGACTACTGCTGTGTAGCCCAATAAACCCATCACCAAACCATAAAACAATTTTCCAAGGGCAGATGTACCTTGTTGCTGAGCTGCTAATGCTGCTTCCGATGCTTTTACGGGGGCTGTTTGCACGGCTACTTTGGCGGGCTTAACCTCAGCTTGAAGGTCAGGCAAACCTAAGCTACGAAAAGCGTCATAATCTTGCCAGATAGGATATTTTCCTTTCCATAATGTTTTGGTGAAATAAGGGGCCAGGCTCATGCCATGTGATAAAGGGATGCCTTTATCATCAATATAGCCTTTGTAGACGACCAGGCTAATATCACCACCTTCACCATGCCCATTGGTCGTAAACGATTTTTCAACGTGGTCATGGAACATCCAGATGCCCTGACCAAAGCTGTTTAAACCATCATCGACGCCACTCAATTCCAGATCAATACGCTGCGCAGGCACCATGCCGTGTACATCACGCTGGATATATGAGCCGGGGCCATTATCGACGCCATCGTAATGGGTAATGGTGGGTTTATGTCCATGGATATGTAGTGCGAATGCTTCTGTGTGACCATTCAAAATACGCAGTTTGACTTTCTGGTTTTCTTCCATATGAATCAATGATTCCCTTAAGGTATAAGGGAAGGAACGGCCATTAAGCATAAAGTAATCATCCGTGGCATCAGTTGTGTCATATTCCATGTTCATGTGCTTGGCAATCAGACGCGGATCGTTGGCTGATCTGGCAACGACTTCATGAAGTTCTTTGTCCGCTGATTCATAATGCAAGTCATATTCCCGGGCATATTTTTCAAGAACCGCTACCGATGGATGGCGAACTTGACCGGCGCCGACATTCAGGGTTTGCGGCCAATTGTTGGGACGATTTTCCTCAACTACAAAAATGCCTTGCAGGCCCATCGGGATATGGGTGTGCGGTTGTACATGGCAATGATAATACATCGTGCCGGGTTGGCGAGGTTTGATGACATAAGTTTTGCTTTGACCTGGCATAGTGTCCATGTTACTGGTTTGCGCTACGCCTTCATTGCCGGCACCGCTCATATCCATAAAAGGATGGTCAATTCCATGCAAGTGTATGGAATGAGGCAAATAATGGGTGTTTTCCAGGACTAACCAAACTACATCATCCTGTTCGACGCGAATGACCGGAGACGGTGCTCGCAACAATGGATTGGCTTCCAGTTCGTAAAGACTTTTGGTTGACATATCTCGAGTTTTTGGGGCAAAAACCCAAAAAGTGGGTTGTATGCCGGGGGCAACATCAAATGTAGTTGTTGGCTCTTTCATGTCGGGAGAATGACCATTGAGCTCGACAACTTCCAGTTTAATAACAATTTTATCTGGGTCGCCGTCACCGTCGAAATCGTCTGACATCGTAACGGCATCGGCAGCAAGTTGCGTTGACATCAGTGTTTCCATTGAAATGCCGTTGGTACCTTTAACAAAGGCGGCAATATCAGCCGGATTATCTGGATTACAGAGTCTGGACTCTTGTATTTTCACTCCGTCTATGACTTGTTCTTTGCGCCATTCCGGATCAGTAAATTCAGAACAAACTTCTTCCACCGGCCCCATATCAACTTTGGCTGAAGGAGGTAAATCAGTGGCAGCCTGGCTCCAGGCATGCATAAGGAGCAGTGCGGCGCCCCCGGTAAAGGTGATAAGTTTTTTACGCATACAACGACCTCAGAAAAACACACAATTGAAGAATGAAACGCCGTCCAAACAACGGTAAGATTATTATCCTTACCATTTTAACTGAATTGTTCGATTAAGTCTTTTTTGGCTACTGGTCAAAGTAAAGAATAATAATATTCTTATCCTTTTGGCGTATCGCTATAGGAATCCAATAATACTCATAAAGTTCATCAATGAAATATAAAATAGTATGTCAGAAGAAGATAGCAATGAGGTCATTCCAATATTGAGGCATTGCATGGGCAACGGGGAAATAGGGAAATAATTTCTCCTGGTTGTTATGGCGGTGTGTTCACTGTAATGGTTTATAGTGATGACTTTTCAAGTTTTATTCAGTGCAGATTTATAAGCAAGCAATACTTTACCAAATCAAGCAGTTTTGAGACTATAAACAACGAATTTAGAATAATAAAATCCATCGTGAAAAATCAAGCTAATCACTATCTGGTCGGTATCGACTTGGGCACCACTCATACAGTTGTAGCATATGCCAATGCAAAGAAAACATCTCAGGAAATTCAATTATTTCAAATTGAACAGTTAATCGCTCCGGGGCAAGTGGCGGCCAGACCTTTACTGCCATCGGTACGTTATCATCCTGCGCCAGGGGAACTATCGGCTGCTGATGTTGCGTTCCCTAGCGGCAGCATAGATGCTCAGTCATCAGCTGAACCTGCCGTCATTGGTGAAGCTGCACGTTTGTTAGGTGCCAAGACCAAAGGCCGGTTTGTAACCAGCGCTAAAAGCTGGCTATCGCATCCTTCGGTAGATCATAGTGCCGATATTCTTCCGTGGGGCAGTACTGATGACATCAGCAAGGTTTCGCCTATTGATGCCAGTGCCAGTTATCTGGCGCATATTCGCACGATATGGGGTCATAAATTCCCGGACGCGCCTTTGGAGCAACAGGATATTGTCATTACCGTTCCCGCTTCCTTTGATGAGGCCGCGCGTTCACTGACTATGGAAGCGGCGCGAATCGCAGGTCTTATCCATGTCCGATTATTGGAAGAGCCCCAGGCGGTCTGTTACGACTGGTTAAGGCGCAATGCGGGAAACATTAAACAGGCACTGGCCAATGTACATTTATTGCTGGTTTGTGACGTAGGCGGCGGTACTACCGATTTAACACTCATCAAAGTAGAGGAGGGCGAACAAGAACCTAAACTGACCCGTATCGGTGTTGGTGATCATTTAATGTTGGGTGGCGATAATATTGATCTCGCGCTGGCTCATTTGGCAGAAAGCCGGCTGACTGATGGCGAAAAACGTCTGTCTGCCGCCGACTTATCACAATTGATTGAGCAAAGCCGGCTTGCCAAAGAACGTCTGCTGGCTGAGGATGCCCCGGAGCATGCAACTGTCACCCTGTTGGGTGGTGGTTCCAGGCTAATTGGCAGCTCTCGTTCAGTTGAATTGACACGCGAAGAAGTCAGAACCATTGCGCTGGATGGATTTTTTCCTTTATCAGGCCTGGATGAATTTCCGGATAGAAAACGCAGTGGCGTGGTGGAGTTTGGACTTCCTTATGCCGCAGAACCCGCAATAAGCAAACATATCGCCGCGTTTTTAAAGCTGCACGCAGTCGCTTCTGGTGAAGCGTTAAAAGGCGAGGGCAGGGTACCCGATGCGCTTTTACTTAACGGCGGCGTGTTTCGTAGCCAGCCGATTACCCAACGGCTGGTTAATTTGCTAAATTCATGGAGTGCCAGACCACCTGTCCTGCTTGAAAATAAACATCCTGAACTGGCCGTTGCTTTTGGTGCTGTTGATTATGCCATCGCGAGGCGCGACAAAAAACTGAAAATTGGTGGCGGCGCGGCGCGAAGTTATTTTCTTCTGGTTGATACCGGTGATTCAAGAAAGCAGCAGGGTATCTGTATTTTGCCCAGAGGTAGCGAAGAAGGTGATGAAATCGTCTTGAAAGAAAGGCAATTTGCTTTGCGATTGGGGATGCCGGTACGTTTTCACTTGGCCTCAACGACAGGTGATAAAGAATTTAAACCGGGCGATGTTACCGAAATAACTGATGTGTTTCATTCCTTGCCACCGCTGGCGGTTGCTTTTGAAGGCGATGAGACCAAACCGAATGCCGAGGCGATAGTTCAGTTGGCCGTCACTCAAACGGAAGTGGGTACGCTTAAAATACAATGCGTTTCCGTCGAAAACAGCGATCAACGCTGGGATGTTGAATTTCAAATTAGAAAGAAGGGTGTAGCGGGATTGCAAATGGATAAGGCATTGCCGCCCCAATTTAACGGTGCTGTAGAAAAGATACAAAGCATTTTTGGCTCCAAATCCAGACAGATAGATCCTAAAGCCGTAAAAAATCTACGCGCTGATTTGGAAAAGCAGTTGGGGTCTGCGCGAACTGAATGGGAAACACCGTTATTAAGAGCCATGTTTACCACCTTACTGGAAGGGTCGAAATATCATCGTCGCTCAGAAAATCACGAAAGAGTCTGGCTGAGTCTGACCGGATTTTGTTTGCGCCCCGGTTTTGGTTATCCACTCGATGACTGGCGCGTGGAACAACTTTGGAAAAGCTATCCGCAAGGCATACAGTTTGTTAATGAAGCCCAAAACTGGACGGAATGGTGGACGCTGTGGCGGCGTATTGCGGGTGGATTGAGTGCAGATGCGCAGGAACAAATTTTTGCTGATATCGCCAAGTATATAAACCCCGCAGCCGCAAGGCAGCCTGGCGTTGCCAAACAAATCAAAACTCGTGGTTATGATGATATGGTGCGTCTTGCCGCTGTATTGGAACGGCTGCCCATCGATAAAAAAATCCAACTGGGCGAGTGGCTGTTGAAACGCCTGCAAAAAGCCAGTGAACCCAGCCAGACCTGGTGGGCTGTCGGGCGTATCGGTGCGCGAATTCCATTCCATGGTAGTAGCCATAATGTCATTCCTGCCGGTATTGTTTGCCAATGGCTGCCCCAGATTTTGTCTGAAGATTGGAAGAAAACACCCCATGCCGGTTTTGCGGCTACGCTGATTGCGCGTATGAGTGGTGATCGAGCGAGGGATATTGATGAATCTTTGCGTCTGCAAATCATCGCAAAACTTAAACTCAGTAAAATGCCGTCATCATGGATAGACATGGTCGAGCAAGTTAAAGAACTGGATGAAAAAGAAGAACAGCAGATTTTTGGTGAAGCACTGCCGCCAGGATTAAAACTAATCAATAACGATTAACATACCAGAGGATAACAATGAAATTAATCAGTATTGTTACGATAGCAGGGCTGATCCTGCTTTATTTTGTGGATGCAGCCTTCAAGATACAAATAATGAACTGGGAAATGTTGACTCATAGCGCCCTCAGGTTCTTTACCGGCTTTATCCTGATTGGTATCGGGGTATTTTATGCTCATAAAATCAGATTAAAGAACGCCGTCTTCCTGGTTTTCTTGCTGGTTTTGGCCGATGACATTATTGATTTTTACAGAAAAATTAACAGCTTCAGCGCTGAAGTCACATTGCATGGCGTTTATATGCTGCTATGGGGCTCCTTGATGGGATATGCCTATATGAAATATTCGAAAGATAAAGCAGCTAAACGGCAGTAGCTTTATTATTTGACCAACAATCTTGTTTAAAGAAAATCTGCAATCATTTATTTAAGGAACACGATGAAACACGCTGTAGTTGATGCACAAATTACTCCGGAAGGTCGCCTGGATGTTCTATCCAAGGCTGAAATCAATAAACTTTTTGATAAAAGTCAGGGAGGTTTATACAGAATATTCCGCAACTGCTCGCTTGCCGTACTGAATTGCGGTAGCGCCATGGATGATGGCAAGGAACTTCTGGAGCGTTATCCGTCTTTTGATATCCGTGTTATTCAGGAACAGCGTGGGATCAAGCTTGAAGTTAAAGGCGCTCCGGCTCATGCCTTTGTTGACGGCATGATGATTAAAGGGATCAATGAACATCTGTTTGCGGTACTGCGGGACATTATTTATATCAGTGACGAGATTAATGATAATCCAAAATTTGACATGGGCACATCGGAAGGTATTAGTAATGCGGTATTTCACATTCTGCGCAATGCCAATATTCTGCGTCCAATGACTAATCCAAATCTGGTGGTATGTTGGGGTGGGCATTCCATCAGCCGCAAGGAATATGAATATACCAAACTGGTTGGGCATGAGATGGGCTTGCGCGGCTTGGATATTTGTACCGGTTGTGGACCGGGCGCCATGAAAGGCCCCATGAAGGGGGCTACTATCGGGCACTCCAAGCAGCGTATAAAAAACGGCCAATATCTGGGTATAAGCGAACCCGGCATTATTGCCTCTGAATCACCCAATCCGATTGTCAACGACCTGGTTATTTTGCCGGACATTGAGAAACGCCTGGAAGCCTTTGTCCGCACCGGACATGGCATCGTGGTATTTCCCGGCGGTGCGGGTACGGCGGAGGAAATTCTTTATATACTGGGCATACTGTTACATCCTGATAATAAAGATATGCCATTTCCGCTTATTTTTACGGGACCTGACAGTTCCGGGGATTACTTTAAGGAGATCGATCAGTTTATCGCCGGTACGTTAGGGAAAGATGCGCAGCAGCGTTACCAGATTATCATTGATGATCCTGTGCTGGTTGCCCGCCAAATGTTGGAGGGAATCAAACAGGTACGTGCTTTTCGTAAAGAAAAGGGTGATGCCTATTATTTCAACTGGTTACTTAAAATCGATCAGGTATTTCAGCAACCCTTTGCGCCGACGCATGAAAACATGAGCAATCTCGCTTTACACAAAAATCAGGAGAACCACTTGCTTGCCGCTAATTTGCGCAGAGCATTCTCCGGCATAGTGGCAGGTAATGTAAAAGACGAGGGTATTCGCGCTATCGAACAATATGGTCATTTTGAAATTCACGGCGATGACAACATTATGAAGCTGATGGATTCATTATTGGCCTCTTTTGTTACACAACACCGTATGAAGCTGCCGGGGAAAAAATATTCACCCTGTTATCGTATCATTACATAACGAGCACCCTTTTAAATCGCTAATTCTGAAAAATCAAAGGTACGCGATGCGTTTCCTCCAGTCATGAAAGTCATCCTGACCAAAAAGTTCTCGCTTGCTTGCAATATAAACAAATGCTCGAATACTTTTTATGCAATTAAGGTAAATAATGTATTGCACTTATGAGATGAATCTAACACTTGATTATTTTTGAAAATATGCTATAAGCAACAATAGTTTGCGCAGTACTGATCACGTTAGAATAAATCATAACCACCCGGTTCACCTGACTTATGCAGGTGAGTACAGTTTTTAGGCGGAGTAACCAAGGCAAAACCTTATGGAACCTTTGGACTTAGTCAAACTTACAGCGTTGATGGAGCGCACCAGCGGTAGCCCTGAAGTGAAAATCGGGCTTATCGACGGACCTGTTGTTACCAAACATCTCGATCTGGCTACGGGACACCTCCGCGAGATTCCCGGGAATAACAGCGCCACATGCACTCAGGCCAACAGCACAGCGTGCCTGCACGGGACCTTTATCGCCGGCATCTTATCCGCTAAGCACAATTCCCCTGCTCCCGCCATTTGTCCCAGTTGTACCCTCCTGATCCGTCCCATATTTGCCGAAACGACCGTTGGACGCGAACACATGCCGAGCGCGACACCTCAGGAGCTTGCCGCAGCCATCATCGAATGCATTGACGCAGGCGCACGAGTGATCAACCTGAGTCTTGCACTTGCACAACCTTCCACCAAAGGAGAGCAGGCGCTGGAGGAGGCGCTCAATCAGGCCGTCAGGCGCGGCGTTATTGTTGTCGCGGCGGCAGGCAATCAGGGCACCCTCGGCAGTTCCGCCATCACCCGCCATCCGTGGGTCATCCCGGTCGTGGCCTGTAACCTTGCGGGCAGACCGACAAACGAGTCAAATCTGGGCGGTTCTATCGGAAGGCGTGGTTTATGCGCGCCTGGAGACGGCATCACCAGCCTCGGCCCTGAAGGACAATCGCTCACGCTTGGAGGCACGAGCGTTGCCGTGCCTTTTGTGACCGGGACGATTGCGCTGTTGTGGTCGGAATTTCCCTCTGCAGCTGCCGCGCAAATCAAATTCGCCATTACCCAGGTTTCCACACCACGGCGAGCCTCGGTAGTTCCGCCTTTGCTGGACGCTGCGGCGGCCTACCAAATCCTGTTAACAATGAATGCGAGGAGGTGAATTCATGACAAAAGAAAGCAAAAAGAACGGCACCCCAGACCAGGGTGAATACACGCCTCACCGGGTGCGCCTGCCCGGATTTATTAACGATGAAGAGATCGGGCTTGGCGATGTGATTAAACGGACGACCTCCTATTTTGGCATCAAGCCCTGCGGAGGCTGCGAACAGCGGGCGGCTGCGCTCAATCGCTGGATGGTATTCACCAATGGGCAGCAGAGGTAGGTGAACTCCTTGAATTCGTATTCCCATGTTTGTTAAGAACGTTAAGAAGCTGTCTGGCAAAACGATTTGTATTAAAATCAAGGGTTTTTGATAACA
>CAYVFT010000043.1:0-24880 GCA_964450225.1 uncultured Crenothrix sp.
ACATTTAACCCCTGTGATTTAATCATTTATGGTGCACTGGGGGATCTATCGAAACGCAAGCTACTCATTTCCTTATATCGTCTTGAAAATGCAAACTTTATTGAACCTGATACCCGTATTATTGGTGTAGATCGGCATGACTTAAAAACACAGGGATTTGTTGAGATAGCTCACAAAAGCTTGCAGGAGTTTTTGAATGATGACATTGATGACGTTGTATGGAAGCGGTTTTCAGCCAGACTTTCCTATCTGAAAATAGATCTGACCCAGCTGGATCAGTATCAGCAGTTAAATGCAGTCATTGACCAGAAATCCAGGATTATGGTGAATTATTTTGCCGTGTCGCCTTTTCTATTCAAGAACATTTGCCAAGGGCTCGACAAGTCGGGAGTTTTGACTGAAAACTCGCGCATGGTGATGGAGAAACCGATAGGTCATGATCTTAAATCTTCAAGAGAAATCAATGATGTAGTAGCAAGCGTGTTCAGTGAAAAGCAGGTATATCGTATAGATCATTACCTGGGTAAAGAAACCGTATTGAATTTGTTAGCACTGCGCTTTGCCAATTCAATTTTCACCACCAACTGGAATCACAACACCATCGATCATATTCAGATTACCGTTGCTGAAGAAGTCGGTATTGAAGGTCGCTGGGATTATTTTGATAAAACCGGACAGTTGCGTGACATGCTACAGAATCATCTGTTGCAAATTCTGACCTTTATTGCCATGGAGCCGCCTGTCAACCTTGAAGCTGAAAGCATCCACAATGAAAAAATAAAAGTCCTTAAGGCGCTACGTCCGATTACCAGCAACAATGTTGAAGAAAAAACCGTACGTGGGCAGTATACAGCGGGCTACATCAAAGGAGATGCCGTTCCCGGCTACCTGGAAGAAGAAGGCGCAAATACTGAAAGCATTACCGAAAGTTTTGTCGCCTTGCGTGTTGATATTGATAATTGGCGTTGGGCAGGGGTACCGTTTTACTTGCGCACTGGCAAACGATTAACCGGCAAGCGTACTGAAATCGTGGTTTATTTTAAACAGCTGCCACACAATATTTTTAAAGACAGTTTTCGTGAACTGCCACCCAACAAATTAATTATTCATCTGCAACCGAATGAAGGTGTAGAAATCGAGATGCTTAATAAAATACCCGGCATTGATGAACACATTAAACTGAAAAAAACCAAGCTAGATTTAAGCTTTTCTGATGCTTTCAAAAAGAGCCGGATTTTCGGAGGTTATGAAAAATTGGTACTGGAAGCCATGCGCGGTAACCCGACACTGTTTCTTAGCCGCGAAGAAATTGAACAGGCCTGGACCTGGATTGATTCCATACAAAATGCCTGGCACCATTATAAAGATATCCCTAAACCTTACCCTGCCGGCACTTGGGGGCCAGTCGCCTCGGTTGCGTTGATTGCCAGAGATGGTCGTGCGTGGGAAGAATGAGAGACGTAAAGAGCAGAAGCTGCCCCCGGTTAAACTTTTTGAACCTTGAACCCATTTTCATTTCAAATACAGATTAAAACCCGACCTACGCTTAACCCTAATTAGGAATAAATATGCATCCCGTAATCGAACAAGTGACTGAAGAAATCATTGAACGCAGTCATCCAACCCGCTCGGCTTATCTCAAATATATCGATGGTATCGCAAAAAAGGGCCCGATTCGCTCCAGTATGGCCTGTGGTAACCTGGCGCACGGTTTTGCGGCTTGCAGTGCTGCCGAAAAAGCCGAACTGACTGGCGATCAAAAAGCTGATATTGCGATTATCACTTCTTATAATGATATGTTGTCGGCTCACCAACCTTACAAGGATGCACCAGATTTAATCAAAGCAGCAATTAGAGAAGCAGGTGGCGTCGCTCAGGTTGCCGGCGGCGTACCGGCGATGTGCGACGGGATTACCCAGGGTCAGCCTGGTATGGAGCTTGGGCTATTTAGCCGTGATTTGATTGCCATGGCCACCGCTATAGGCATGAGTCACAACATGTTTGATGGTGCCCTGTACCTCGGCATTTGTGACAAAATTGTGCCAGGACTGTTGATTGGTGCGTTAAGTTTTGGTCACCTGCCAGCCGTATTTGTCCCCTCTGGCCCCATGCCCAGTGGCTTGACCAACAAAGAAAAAGCCCGGGCCCGTCAAGCTTATGCTGTCGGTAAAATTGGCCGCAAAGAGCTACTCGAAGCGGAGTCTGCGTCATACCATAGCCCAGGCACCTGTACGTTTTACGGTACGGCAAACAGCAACCAGATGATGATGGAAATAATGGGGTTGCATCTGCCCGGCAGCTCTTTCATCAACCCCTACACCCCGTTACGTGATGAATTGACCAAAGCCGCTGCCAGACAAGTTCTTAAGTTTACTGCGCTGGGCAATGATTATCGGCCGATTGCGCACATGGTTTCTGAAAAAGCGATTGTCAATGCAGTTATCGGCTTATTGGCAACGGGAGGGTCGACCAACCACACCTTACACCTGGTCGCCATTGCCCGTGCCGCTGGTATCGTTCTTAACTGGGATGATTTTGACAGGCTTTCCAAAGCAGTTCCATTGATTGCGAAAATCTATCCAAATGGGCCGGCTGACGTTAATCATTTCCAGGCCGCTGGAGGCATGGGTGTATTAATTGCCGAGCTATTAAGAAACGGCTTGTTGCATGAAGACATTATTACAGTTGCCGACAAACGAGGCATGGACAGCTACTGTCAGGAACCCAGGCTGATTGACAATAAATTGATATGGGAACCAGTCCCGAATACCTCATTGGATACCGAAGTCCTCAGCACCGTTGCAAAACCTTTTGCTACAGGTGGCGGTTTACACGTTATGCACGGTAATTTAGGTCGTGGCGTATCCAAACTGTCCGCCGTGTCACCTGAACATCAAATCGTCGAAGCGCCCGCCATCGTTTTCGATGACCAAGAGGATATGCTGGCCGCCTTTAAACGCGGTGAACTGGAAAAAGATTTTGTCGCCGTCGTTCGCTTTCAAGGGCCTCGCTCTAATGGGATGCCGGAACTTCATAAACTGACGCCACCGCTGGGTGTATTGCAAGATAAAGGCTTCAAAGTTGCCTTGGTTACAGACGGCCGGATGTCCGGAGCTTCGGGTAAAGTCCCCTCTGCTATCCATATGTGTCCGGAATGTGAAGTGGGTGGTCCGCTTGCGAAAGTGCACAATGGCGACATTATTTCCATGAACCTGCAAACTGGTGATATCAATGTCTTGGTTAACGAGGCTGAATTCAATGCCCGGATTCCTGTGCCAAATTCCGCCAAAAATCACCACTATGGCATGGGACGCGAGATGTTTGGCGGTTTCCGCCTGGGTGCGTCTTCAGCTGAAACAGGAGCTTCCAATCTGTTTCTTGTCGATTAACTTGAATACAAAATGTCTCTTGGGTTAGCGTGATATAACCCAACCTTTCCCTTGTATTTGTCGGGTTACGCTTTCGCTAACCCGACCTACTAAAACCAATGAGCAACATATGAGTTCAAACAACTGGAAAATTCAACCTAAAGAAATTTTACACTCAGGCCCTGTCATGCCTGTCATGGTCATTCAAAATCTGGATGATGCTGTGCCCTTGGCAAAAGCCCTGGTTGCAGGTGGCATTAAAGTATTGGAAATTACCTTACGCACACCCATCGCACTAGATGCTATCAGAGTAATAAGTCAGGAAGTCAAAGATGCGATTGTTGGTGCAGGCACAATTACTACACCTGAACAATTAAAAGCTGCTGAAGATGCGGGTGCAGTTTTTGCCATTAGCCCCGGCTTAACTCCAACTCTGCTGACTGCCGCTAAACTGGGAAATATTGCGTTGATTCCTGGCATATCAACCCTTTCAGAATTAATGATGGGCATGGAGTATGGCCTGGATCATTTCAAATTTTTTCCAGCGGAAGCGGCTGGCGGCATATCGATGCTAAAATCCATCGCGGGACCTATTCCATCCGCGACTTTTTGCCCGACTGGCGGAATTTCACCTGATAACTACAATGCCTATTTAAGTTTAAGTAATGTCGCTTGCGTGGGCGGATCCTGGCTAGTCCCTGCGGATGCAGTAAAATCAAAAAACTGGGCTAAAGTGACTGAACTGGCAAAACAAGCCATCGCTAATGTTACTCACGCCTGACCCGGCCTGCGGTATGATTGTGCCATACCGTTTTTAAAACAGAGAGAAAAGCCATGACCAATCCACGCAGTCTTACCTTATCTGAAAACGACCAGCTCATATGCGAGTTACCTGTTTTATCCGGAACCATAGGACCCGATGTCATCGATGTTCAGGCGCTGTACAAACAGACCGGCATGTTTACTTATGACCCGGGTTTTACATCTACCGCCAGTTGCGGTTCAACCATCACCTACATCGATGGCGAAGCGGGAATATTACTGTATCGCGGTTACCCCATTGAACAATTGGCGGAAAAATGTACATTTCTGGAAGTCTGCTATTTATTGCTGAATGGCGAGTTGCCTAACAACGCACAAATGCAGGAATTCGAAGGCACTATTACCAAGCACACGATGCTGCATGACCAGCTCACCAACTTCTTCAAAGGCTTTCGCCGTGATGCGCATCCGATGGCCATCATGGTTGCCGTTGTGGGCGCATTGTCAGCGTTCTATCACGACGCGCTGGATATAAAATCCAAAAAAGACCGTGACATGAGCGCAGTTCGCCTGCTTGCCAAAGTGCCTACTATTGTGGCGATGTGTCATAAATACAGCACGGGTTTGCCATTTATGTATCCGCAAAACAAGCTGAGTTATGTAGAAAACTTTATGCGCATGATGCTGGCGACACCGTGCGAAGATTTTGTACCTAATCCGATATTGGTACGTGCATTGGACAGAATTTTAATTCTTCATGCCGATCATGAGCAAAACGCTTCAACCTCGACAGTCCGCCTGGCCGGTTCCAGTGGTGCCAATCCATACGCCTGTATTACTTCCGGGATTGCCTGTCTTTGGGGAGCGGCTCACGGCGGCGCTAATGAAGCCGTACTCAATATGCTGACAGAAATCGGTGATGTTTCGCGTATCCCTGAATTTATCAAAAAAGCAAAGGATAAGAATGACCCGTTCAGACTTATGGGTTTTGGGCATCGGGTGTATAAAAACTATGATCCACGTGCCAAATTGATGCGTGCAACTTGCCACGAAGTAATTAATGATCTGAACCTACACGATCTTGAACTGTTTAAACTGGCACTAGAACTGGAACGTATTGCTCTTGAAGACGATTACTTCATCGAGAAAAAGCTGTACCCGAATGTCGATTTTTATTCAGGTATTGTATTTCATGCATTAGGCATACCCACCAATATGTTTACCGCCATGTTCGCTATGGGTAGAACTGTCGGCTGGATTGCCAATTGGGATGAAATGATTGCTGATCCCGATCAAAAGATCGGACGGCCCAGACAGCTTTATACTGGCGCAACCAGACGCGATGTGCCAGCACAGCATGGTAAAACGGTTTAAGATTTGCCGCCCATAAGCAAACTCCCGCTTTTGCGGGAGTTTATTCAGATTGAATTAAACACATCCTTACTTCACTACCCACGAACAATATCCTATCCAGGAAAGCGCATCAAATAGTCGTTACTAAACAAAGCGATTCAAATTCAAGGCCTACACTGAAAGGATTGACCATGAAAATCATTTACACTCTTGCCCTGCTGTTATTTTTACCCGTCTGTTATGCTGAAGAGAACTCCGGCAAAGTCTGTTTGAATATCCCGGAACGAGGTGTCGAAACCGTTAAAATTGAACACAACTGTAAAAAAGGTGACATTATTCAGCTCAATAAACTGCACGTTGCCAATCTCTGCGATTTTAATTCAGCAATTATCAATTATGATGGAAAAGACCAATTTGTCTGTGTTTATCTTGGTGAAAAACGAGACCTCCGCGAGGGAACCAATTATTAACAAAAAGGGCATTGTCGACCTTACATGGCTTTGCCCAACAATAAACCAAAATCAGACTTGAGCTTTTCATCCAGACAAGATAATATTGATTCAATACTATTTGGAGTCTATAAGAATGAAAACATCTAAAAAGCATCTGTCAAAATCAGTCATCACAAGTTTAGCCGCCCTTTTGTTGCCGTTAGGCGCACAAGCAACTGCTGATGATGCCCAAAAAATGCATAAACTTTATGAAGAAAACTGTGCCAGCTGTCACGGCTCGGACCATGGCGGGTTTATTGCTCCCGCATTAAATGCCGACACCTTGAAAGGCCGTAGCCCCACGGCTTTACGCACTATTATCATGGCCGGCAGTTTTGACACGTTAATGCCTCCGTTTTACGGCCGCTTAACGGATGATGACATTCGCGGCCTGGTTAAACATTTACAGGCCACTCCCAAACTGGCCAACCCGGCCTGGACGATTGATGACATCAAAGCGTCAATAAAAGTGTACGTAAAAGACGAAAGTACGCTGCCAGCCAAGCCTACCTATGAAATCGACAATATGGACAATATTATCGGCGTCGCGGCGCGGGGCAAATACGGGCGAGGCTCAGGTTCAAAAGCCGTATTCATCAACAGCGTTACCCATAAACAGGTAGGCGAAATCCCGACTGGAGCAGCGGCACATATCATCGACTATAACCCCGCCAACCCGCGCTGGGCTTATGTAAAAAATGATACCGCTGAAATATTTAAAGTCGATCTGTACTCCATGCAAATTGTGCGTAGCGTTAAAACCGGATTCAACGGGCCGGGACTGGGTGTTTCCCGCGACGGCAAATACCTCATGGCGGGGTCTTATGTGCCGCACAACGCCGTCATTCTTGATGCTGATACGCTGGAACCCTTAAAAACCTTTGAACTGGAAGGCGTCGATCCGGACGGTAAAATGGTCACTTCCGATTCCGGCATGGTCATCGGTACCCCGTTTGCCGATATATTTGCTATTGCCTTGGAAAATGCCGGCCAAGTCTGGGTAGTTGATTTGAAAGAAGGCTTTCCAGTCACCAAAATTGAAAATGTTGGCCGCCATCTGCATGATGCGTTTTTGACACATGGCGGCAGCAAGTTGATGGTTGCCTCTTATGACGACAGTATTGTCACCGCAATTGATCTAAATGAGCGCAAAATTATCAAAAAACTTGAGGCAGGTTGCGTACCTCACGTTGGTGGCGGCGCGGCTGTGGAAGTGGATGGTCGCACCTTAGGTTTCGGTACCAACTTTGGCGATTGCGACAAAGAGGTCGTCAGCGTCTGGGATCTGGACAAAATGGAAGTGGTTAAACAGGTTCCTGTCTCTGGCGGCACTGAATCGCCTGCCGCCCATGCCAATGCACCTTATGTCGCCGTGGATATTATCTCTAAAGACAGACGCGCTCGCACCGTTCAGTTGATCGACAAGAAAACCCTGGACGTAGTTAAAACTCTGGATGTAGGCGGACATGCCTATTTCCCTGAATACAGTGCCGATGGTAAATTCCTGTATGTCAGCGCGGGTTACAGCGGTGATGAAGTGGTTGTTTATGATTCGACCTCTTTACAAAAAGTGGCATCAATTGCCATGGAAAGCCCTGCGGGCATCTTTTCTCATGGCAGGACTAAATATTTGACACGCGGTCTTTCCCCTGATGAGTTTGAGAACGCCCTCAAAGGGAAAGGAGCAAAATAATGAGAATCCTTGTACTTTTAGGCGCATTCATGCTGGCCCTATTGTCGGCCCATAGCGTTAATGCCGCCAGTATTTATGCTGGTCAAGCCAGAGCAGCGGCTGTTTGTTCGCAATGTCACGGCATTAAGAACCCTTCAGCCGATGCCCCGTTTCCGCCTCTGGCAGGACGCGATGTTGCTTACCTAAAAATGGCGCTCGAACAATACCGCGATAAAACCCGTAAATCCGACATTATGAATGCGATTGCTGGTTCTTTAACCGACAATGATATTAGTAATGTTGCGGCTTATTATGCGGGCTTAAAACCTTAAATACCCTTGTATATTCCATAGCACCACCAAGATTTGGCAATATTGTGGGAGTGACTTTAGTCTCGACAATCTCGACTCAAACCGCTCCCACAAGACTCTTGTCTGAAGCCAAGTTTGGATTTTCAACACCGTAAGTAAACCGACTATGAAAAAAGGACTGCTTTTACTGTGCGTAACCATCAACTGTCTAGCGGCCGAACCCTCGCCAGAACGGCAAACTCCACTCCGCAATCTACTCAAAAATGATTGCGGTGCATGTCATGGCTTAACCTTGCAAGGCGGGATGGGGCCAGCATTATTGCCCGACAACCTGTCTGGAAAACCCGATGAGTTTTTGGTTTCGACGATTCTTAACGGGCGCAAAGGCACAGCCATGCCGCCTTGGCAGACGTTTATGAATCGGGACGAGGCGTTGTGGTTGGTTGGAGTTTTGCGTAATCATTAATGATTATTTTCTTTTTGAAATAGATGGGAGTTTCATGGCTATTTACAGTTTTAACGGTAACTTGCTGCAACAACTTGAAACCACCACTTATGGCAGAGAGGGAATATTAGAGCGTCAGCACTTACAAGCAGCTTTAAAGCATCAGATTGATGTCATTGCACCGGATTGCCTTGTAATATCGGAAGAATTTTCTGAGTAGTCTGACTCGCAACGACGAATTGATTTATTGGCAGTAGACAAAGAAGCTAATTTGGTTGTTATTGAGTTAAAGCGAACGGAGACTGGAGAGCACATGGAGCTTCAAGCTCTAAGATATGCGGCAATGGTCTCAACACTAACCTTTGGCGAAGCGACTGAAATACATAAAAAATATTTGTTGTCAATTAACTGTCAAGACGATCCCAAAAATAAATTGTTGGAGTTTTTAGGTTGGGAATAGCCTCAAGAAGACAACTTTGCAATAGATGTTCGGATTATTTTGGTGTCATCAAATTTTTCTAAAGAGCTGACAACTTCGGTAATGTGGCTAAACGAGAGAAACCTTGATATTCGCTGTGTTCGTATAATTCCTTATAAATTTCAAAATCAAGTAGTGTTTGATGTTCAGCAAATTATTCCACTGCCTGAAGCGGAGAGCTACCAAGTTAAAATCCGAAAACAGTCAGAAGAAAGGAGAGAAGCGAAACAATCGTCTAAAGACTATACCCGTTATGTGTTTGCAGGAAGTTCTTTTAATAAAAGGAAATTGGTTTTGGCGGTCATTCGACAATGGGTAAATGACAATAAACCAAAAAACATTGCCGATATGCTACAAGCTTTCCCTCAAGAGATTAAAAGCGGCGGATTATTTGTTACTGAACAAGAAGCAAGAGAAATCTACAATAAGCAAGGCATCTATAGACATTTTCTTGATTTTGGAGAGATATTGGAACTTCCTGATTCAACACGTTATGCTGTTTCAAATCAATGGGGGAAAGACAATATTGACAAATTTGTTAATCAGGCAAAAAAGCTTGGTTATGAAATAGAAGAAACAAACTGATTATCGTATAAATTGGTGAACGTAACTCGACGCATACACTGAGATGTCCTCTGGTTACGATATCGCTAACCCGACCTACGAAACTAAAACTTCCTTATCAATTATCATGGGACAGCAATCATTAACATTCAACTATTACAACAAGCTAGCGTACTAGATATTAACGAACAAATTGAACTGGTCGAAGCGATTTGGAACAACATTGTAAGCCATAATGCCGTACCGGAATTGACGACTGCCCAAAAAACAGAACTCGACCGTCGCCTTGCACACTATCTGGAAAATCCAAACGACGTAGTTTCTTGGAACGAAGTAAAGGCAGATGCACTTTCCAGAATTGGACAATGAGCCTTTCTGTCTCTTTTCATCGTGCGGCGGGGGCTGAGTTTTTATTGTTTCTTCGCTTCTCACACTGGTACAGCTAGAGACCGATAACAACAATAACCTAAACAGGACACGACATGACTATCTCAATTGAACTTCCAAGTGAAGTGGAAACAAGACTTGACCAACTGGCAAATCGAACGGGGCGCAGCAAAACATTTTATGTTCAAGAAGCTATTGTTGAATATTTGGACGACCTTGAGGATTTATATTTAGCCGAGCATGAACTTGAAGAAATACGTGCTGGACGAGCTAAAACCACACCACTTACTGAAGTAATGAAACGCTATGGCATGGAAGATTGAGCTATCGCCTCTGGCGCAAAAGAATCTTGATCAACTGGACCCACAAATAGCACGACGAATTTTAAAGTTTTTACATGAGCGTGTCGCTCCATTAGACGACCCACGCAGCATTGGAGAAGCTCTTAAGGGCTCACGTTTAAACGATTTCTGGAAATATCGTGTTGGTGATTATCGATTGATTTCCAGCATCAAGGACGGCGCTTTGCAAATACTTGTTGTCCGTATTGGCAATCGCCGCGAAGTTTATAGATAGCCCGCAATGACTTATTCCAAATTCTTTTTAGACCACGCTATGAAACTATTCCCTATTCTAGGCTTTATTCTCTCCTTCAACGCCCTGGCAGACCTCCGCGCCACCGGCGATTTAGGTATCGTCATCGAACGTGAAGACGGGGCAGCGTTGATCATCAATACCACTGAACATAAGCAGCTAGCCAAAATCGACAAGCTGGGCGATTTGTCTCATGCGTCGGTCGTATTCTCACGGGACCAGCGTTATGCCTATATTTTCGGGCGGGACGGCGGTTTGAGTAAAATCGATTTATTGCAGGATAAACTGGACAAACGCATTATCCAGGCGGGCAACAGCATCGGCGGAGCGATTTCCCAGGACGGCAAGTTAATCGCCGTATCCAATTACACGCCCGGCGGCGTCAAAGTGTTTTCCTCGGACACACTGGAACTGGTGGCCGATATTCCGGCTGACTATGGCGACGGTAAACGTTCCAAAGTTGTCGGACTCGTGGATGCGCCCGGACAACGGTTCGTTTTCAGCCTGTTTGATGCCGGCGAAATCTGGACGCTGGATATGAAAAATCCGCAAAAGCCCGCCATTGAAAAATTCAAAAATATCGGCAAACTGCCTTACGACGCCTTGATTTCACCCGACGGCCGTTATTATATTGCCGGATTATTTGGTGAAAGCGGCATGGCATTGCTGGATTTATGGGATACCAAAGCAGGCGTAAAACGTATTCTGCCCGGCTATGTTAAAGACGATGAGAAACTGCCGGTTTATAAAATGCCGCATCTGGAAGGCTGGGCGGTAGCTGGTGACTATCTATTTGCTCCAGCCATCGGCAAACACGAAGTGTTAGTTATCGACAAACAGAACTGGAAACTGATCAAAGCCATACCCGTTCCCGGACAACCGGTTTTTGTGATGGCCAGACCAGACGGAAGGCAAGTTTGGGTCAATTTCGCAATGCCCGATAATAATCAATTACAGGTTATTGACGTTAAGGATTTGTCTTTAATAAAAAACTTAAAGCCCGGTAAAGCAGTTCTGCACATGGAATTTACGCCACGCGGCGAACAAGTCTGGATCGCAGTCAGGGATGACAATCAACTGGTTGTTTATGATACCGACACTTTGCAGGAAATTACCCGCCTGCCCGCGCAAAAGCCCAACGGTATTTTCTTTAGCGCGCGGGCACACAAAACAGGGTTATAAATTTTAAGAAAGGTCAAAGGCAAAAGACGAAAGGTTAACTTTTTAGCCTTTAACCTTTTTAATTTACAATTTTTCACAACCTCCTATGTTGACACCCTTACACAAACACCTGTTGAACGATTTTCAGCGCGACTTCCCGCTGTCACCCCGGCCTTATCTGGAGATTGCTGATGCTCTGGGGGTCAGTGAAGATGATGTATTGTTCGCATTAACCGAGTTAAACGCTAACCACTTTATCAGCCGCATAGGCCCGATTATTCCGCCCAATCATATTGGTGTTAGCACCCTGGTGGCGATGGCGGTACCTGAACAGCAACTTCAGGCAGTTGCCGATAAAATCAGCGCCCATCCTGAAGTCAATCATAATTACGAACGTGAACATACGTTCAATCTCTGGTTTGTGGCGATTGCATCGAATGCCGAGCATTTACAAGCCGTTCTTGATGCCATAGAACAGGAAACCGGATACAAGACCATGTCCTTGCCTTTGCTGAATGATTTTTTCATTGATTTGGGTTTTAAACTGGATTTAAAAAATGCTTGATGCCCGCGATCGTCAACTACTGGAGCGAGTCCAGATGGGGCTGCCTGTTTGTTCCAGGCCTTACGCCGAAATTGGTAGTATTCTGTCCATGTCTGAAGCCGAGGTAATTGAACGACTGGCCCTGCTTAAACAAAAAGGCCTGATCAAGCGCATGGGCGTGATCGTCAAGCATCACCAGCTCGGTTACCGCGCCAATGCCATGATAGTCTGGAATATACCTGACAATCTGGTTAAACAACTGGGCGAGCACATCAGTCAGTTTGCTTTTGTAACACTGTGCTATCAACGCCCCCGACAAGCTGAATGGCCTTATAATCTGTATTGCATGATTCACGGTAAAGACCGGGCGACAGTCCTGACACAATTGGAGCAACTCAACGCGGAATGTGGTTTGGCGGTTTTTGACCGAGAAATTTTGTTTAGTCGTCGCTGTTTTAAACAACGCGGTGCTATTTATCAACGTGGGAGCGGCTTTAGCCGCGAAGAGCGCGCCTAAAGCCGCTCCCACACACATCACAACTTTTAACGCATGGATCATATAGATCGCCTTATTATCAACACCCTGCAAGAAGGCTTCCCTATCTGTGACGCGCCTTATCAACAGGTTGCGATACAACTGGGATTAACTGAACAGGCGCTCATTGATCGGCTACAGGCATTATTAGATATCGGTACCTTGACCCGCTTCGGTCCTCTTTATCACGCCGAACTGATGGGTGGCGCCTTAACGTTGGCGGCGGTTAAAGCGCCACCCGCGCGCTTTGCTGAAGTCACGGAGATCATCAATGCTTTTCCTGAAGTAGCACATAATTACGCGCGTAACCATGCGCTTAACATGTGGTTTGTCATTGCCACGGAAACTCCTGAACAAATCCAGCAAACTATCGCCGCGATAGAACAACAAACCGGATTGACTGTCTACAACATGCCCAAAATCAACGAATATTTTGTTGGCTTAAAACTGGAAGCCTGATGATCACACTTGATGAGACAGATCTGGTAATTATGCGTGCAACCCAGGCAGGCTTGCCGCTAACGCAACAACCCTATCAACAAATTGCCGAGCAGCTTGGCTTAACTGCTGAAACAGTCATGACGCGTATGAGGGCAATGCAGCAACATGGCATCATTCGCCGCATCGGCGCGGTGCCCAATCACTATAAACTGGGTTATCGTTTTAACGGCATGACAGTGTGGAATGTCCCCGACGAAATCATTGATGAACTGGGCAAAAAAGTCGGGCAACTGGAATTTGTCAGCCATTGTTACCACCGTCCGCGGCACATGCCCGAATGGCCTTATAACCTGTTTGCGATGGTTCATGGTAAAAGCCAGTCGGATGTCGATAAACAAATTCAACAGATTGCCGATTTGCTCGGTGATTCCAATCAAGGATGTGATGTGTTGTACAGTACTAAAATTTTAAAAAAAACAGGTTTTAGGAGTAGGTTGGGTTAGCGATAACGTAGCCCAACATTTAGCGCTTAATCGTTCAATTCAAGTCTTCGTTCTATGCGTTGAATACGGTCAATAATTTTATCTATGGTCACTTGCTGCCTCGCATCGGTTTCATCACCATGAGCAACCTCATGTTTAACTGACGCCATCGCTGATTCAAGACTGGACATACGATGTTTAAGATCAGACATATCGTCCGCTATTTGGTCAACTCTACTACGAATATGCCGTAGATGTTCTAACACTATGTTTTCCATATTATCTGACATGCTAATACTCCTCTTGTTGGATTATACGGAAAATGGGGGGTGCCAAAACATCAACCACCCGTCATATTCATATAACGCAATATAACCGGCTGCTCGTGGATATTAAATTCGTGCTTTTCCGGCTTGATCAACATGGCATCAATGATAGCTTGTTTTAGAATTGCCATGTCGCCCGGATTAGCTCTGAGTACTTTCTTTAAATCGACTGAATGTTCATTGCCCAGACATAACAGCAACCGCCCTTCAGCGGTCAAGCGCACCCGGTTGCAGGTGCTGCAAAAGTTTTCACTGTGCGGAGAAATAAAGCCAACGCGGGTTTGTGTACCCTCAACACTGAAATAATTTGAAGGTCCACCAGTTTTTTCGATAGTAGCAATCAAAGCAAAATTTCGAGCTAAATCACTTTTGATCAAATCACTGGAATAATAAGCTTCTGATCGATCATGCCGGTCAACCACGCCCAGCGGCATTTCTTCGATAAAACTGATATCAATGCCGTTATTGACAGCAAACTGCACCAAGTCGCATACTTCTTGGTGATTCCGGCCTTTAAGAATGACGGCATTTATTTTTATCCGCTGAAAACCGGCTGACTTGGCGACTTGAATACCTCTGAGTACTTGCTGCAAATCACCTGTCCGGGTGATTACTTTGAATTTGTCCGCATCCAGGGTATCCAGGCTGATATTGATACGTTTAACGCCAGCCGCTTTTAAGGCGGTCGCCGTCGTTTCCAGTCGCGAGCCGTTTGTGGTTATCACCAGCTCATTCAAACTCTCAATTCGGCCTATGTTTTCCAGCAGATCCAAAGCCCCCTTTCTAACCAATGGTTCACCCCCTGTCACCCTGATTTTTTTTACGCCCAATTCAGCGAACGCTTTGGCCACGGTATAAATTTCTTCCAGCGTTAAAATTTGTGCGCGCGGCAAGAATGTCATGTCTTCCGCCATGCAATACACACAGCGAAAATCACAGCGATCAGTGATCGAAATTCGCAAATAATCAATTGTTCTGCCAAAACGATCAGTTAATTGAGCAAGGTTAGATGAATCAATCATAAAGACAGGGATAAAAAACTAAGGTGTCAATATTAACATAATATTTTCAGGACACTTATTTTCAGGTAAAAAGTGATTAAGGAACAAGAGAATGTATTACCCGTGCAGGAGCGAATTATCACGGAAATTGCTTTAACCGCGCGACCAAGGGCGAACTATGTTTTTTGCGCCGCAGTGATGGACGAAAAGACCATCTGGTTGGGTAAATTCTTTGTAGGAAAGCACATTAATGGTACTGTTCAAAATGCAAATAATTCAACTGATCAAATAAGGCATAAATAAGGTAAACGTGGCATAATGCACGGTTTTTAAATCAGAAACACAGATGCCAACTTTCCTGTTTGTGACCATGCCGAAATGCTTATCCAAAAGGCTCTACTGCAATCCTGGCAAGCCATGAAATTACATCCTCAAAAACTTCGTGAATTAGGCCGGGCGGTTATACAGGTAGAAGCCAAGGCCATTAATTCGTTAGCGGAGCAGATTAATGATAATTTTGTTGTCGCTTGCAAGTTGCTGTTTAATTGTACTGGCCGCGTCGTTGTTATCGGTATGGGTAAATCAGGGCATATTGCTGGCAAGATAGCAGCTACTCTGGCCAGTACGGGAACACCGGCTTTTTTTGTGCATCCCGGAGAAGCCAGTCACGGCGACCTGGGCATGATTACCAAACATGATGTGGTACTTGCTTTATCAAATTCAGGAGAAACTGAGGAAATCTTAAAGATTTTACCGCTTATTAAACGTCTGGGAGTTCCACTTATAGCCATGACGGGTAATCCAGGTTCAACGCTTGGTATTATTGCCACAACTCATATCAATGTAGCTGTTGAACAAGAAGCTTGTCCTCTGGGGCTTGCCCCCACCTCCAGTACCACAGCCGCTCTGGTGATGGGTGATGCCTTGGCGGTGTCATTACTTGAAGCCAGGGGATTTACACGCGACGATTTTGCTTTATCACATCCCGGCGGCAGTTTAGGCAGGCGTCTCTTATTAAGGGTAAGCGATATTATGCATGTTGGCAATAACATACCTTCAGTTCCTGAGTCCGCCTTTATCAGCCATGCCTTACTGGAAATGACCGAGAAAAAATTGGGCATGACCGCTATCGTTGATGCCGGTAAGCGAGTGATCGGCATTTTTACCGATGGTGATTTACGGCGTACACTGGCAAGAAATGTTGATATTCAGAATACAGCGATCAATGAGGTAATGACACCTCAATGTGCGGTTATTTCTGCGGATATTCTTGCCGCTGAGGCCATGCAGGTTATGGAACAAAAAAAAATTAATGCCTTGATCGTCGTTGATGATCAAAAAATGGCGGTAGGTGCTTTGAATATGCATGATTTGATTCGAGCTGGAATCGTGTGATGCCGGAAACAGAAAAAATGCAGACATCTTTAGAATTAGCAATGGAAAAAGCCAGAAAACTCAAGTTATTGATTCTGGATGTGGATGGCGTTTTAACCGATGGCAAGCTTTTTTTTGATAATGAAGGCAATGAATACAAAGCATTTCACGCCCGTGACGGTCACGGAATTAAACTTTTGCGTCAGAGCGGGGTTGAGGTGGCTGTAATCTCAGGGCGCAAATCAAACTCCGTCGCACTCCGTATGAAAAACCTGGGTATTGAGCTTGTATATCAGGGACATGAGAATAAAAGAGCCGCTTTTAATGAGATTATTGAAAAAACTGGCTTCTCACCGGAACAGACAGCTCACGTTGGCGATGACCTGCTGGATTTGCCCATCATGATAAGAGTCGGCTTGGCTATTGCCGTTTGCGATGCAAATTTTGCAGTCAAAGAACGGGCCGACTGGTGTACAACATTACCCGGTGGGCACGGAGCTGTTAGAGAAGTGTGCGATTTTATTATGCAAGCGCAGGGACGTTTTGACGAAATTGTGAATGCTTACTTAAAATGATTCCAAGAGAAAACAAGTTTTATCTGTACTTGGCGATTATTGCCTTAATTAGCTGGTGGCTGGTTAATTTGACTGGTGTGGATGAGGTATATCGCGGCCAGGCTCCTGCACATAGCCCGGATTATTTCAGCAAAGGCTATACAAAATGGGAAATGAATGACCTCGGCACGTTAAAAAACAAATTGCTTGCTGATGAAATCATTCATTATAGCGATGATAGCACTACGCATATGTTAAATCCGGTTATGTTTTTTCATAATGAAAAAAAGCCACCGTGGATCATTAAATCAGAATCCGGCATTCTGTCTGGCGACGGCAAGGATCTACTTTTGAATGGCAAGGTTACTATTGATAGAGCGAAGGCCACCGGTGCCACCCAACTCACAATTAATACCAGCGTGTTAAAAGTAAAACCGGAAATAAGTTATGCAGAAACCAATGAGTGGACCGAATTGATCAGCCCGCCAAACAAGACAACAGGCACAGGAATGAAACTGACTTTTGTTGAGCCAATTCATTTGCAGCTACTCGCTAATGTGAAGGGTAAATATGAAACAAAATAATAAACAAGCAGTCTTTTTCTGTTGTGCATTACTATTGGGACTCTTGAGTTTCAGTGTGTGTGCTTTGGAAAGTGATTCTGAACAACCAATAACCATTGATTCAAATACGGCCACTTATGATGATGCAACTGCCACCAGCACTTATACCGGGAATGTCATCTCGGTTCAGGGTAGTATTCGTGTCAATTCAGATAAGTTGGTGGTTTATTTTGTAGACGGTGATGCCGAAAAGCTGGTGTTTACAGGAAAGAAAGCAAAATTCAAACAAACTCCTAGCGAAGGCAGTGAAGATATAACGGGTGAGGCCTTCACAGGTGAGTTTTATCCAAAAAAGAACCTGTTGATTTTGAAGGAAGATGCTACCGTCTGGCAAGGCAATGCCACCTATTCCAGTAATTTAATCGAGTATGATATTAAAACATCGCTAGTTAAAGCTGGCGAGAAATCATCCGATGACAAACGCGTACATGTCATATTGAAACCGAAAACAAAAGAGCAACAACCCATGCCCGAAAAACCATCTCCGAAGAACACAAAGAAATGATAAGGCACAAGGTACGGGCGACAAAATACAAGATCAAGTATTTTGTAATGCAATTCTTCTACTTTTACCTTTTATCTTTTATCTTTTAATAATGACCACACTAACAGCAAACCAGCTGATTAAAACCTACAATAAACGTAATGTAGTTGACGGTGTGTCATTGCATGTTAATACCAAAGAAGTCATTGGCTTATTAGGCCCTAATGGTGCAGGAAAGACGACCAGTTTTTACATGATGGTTGGCCTGATTAAAGCCGATAAAGGTAAAATTACCCTGGACTCGCAAGACATAACCCATTATCCCATGCACTTAAGGGCGGCACACGGCATTGGATATTTGCCACAGGAACCTTCGATTTTCCGTAAATTAAGCGTTGCTGATAATTTGCGTGCTGTCTTACAAATTCGTTCTGATTTGACGTCAGGACAAGAAGAACTTGTAATCGAGGAATTATTAGAGGAGTTTCATATTACACACCTTCGTAACCAATTAACTTTGAGCCTATCGGGTGGTGAACGGCGGCGTGTCGAGATTGCCAGAGCTTTGGCGACTAATCCTCATTTCATATTACTGGATGAACCGTTTGCTGGTGTTGATCCAATTTCAGTAGAAGACATAAAAAAAATTATTGCACATTTGAAGGATCGCGGAATTGGAGTATTAATTACCGAACATAATGTCAGAGAAACACTAGGAATTTGTGATCGTGCGTATATACTTAATGACGGCAAGGTGATCGCAGAAGGTGGGGCGGATGCCATCGTTGCCAATGAGGAAGTGCGTAAAGTTTATTTAGGTAATAACTTTAGCCTTTAGCAGGGACAACCCTTGCGGTTGCCCAAACGCAAAAAAAATATTTATTGCGAACGATGAACGTGTACCAATGTGGTTGACTTACCTATTACAGGAAAGCCACAAGGGATTACCCCTATTAAATTTATAAACGAATGAAACAATCTTTACATCTTCGGTTAGGTCAACAATTAACAATGACGCCGCAATTGCAGCAGGCGATCAAGTTGTTGCAGATGTCAACATTAGATTTACAGCAGGAAATTCAGCAGGCTCTTGAATCAAATATAATGCTGGAAATTAATGATGATGAAAATAGCCCTCGGGAAGCTCTTACAACAACCGAAAAAAAGACTGAAAATCCGGAGTTATTTACCAGCGAAGGCTCACAAACAAATATACCGGATGAATTACCCATTGACTCTTCATGGGAAGATATTTATGAGAGCGCTTTGACCCCCGGTACAAATAGTCTCGAGACAGTTGAATTTGAATCGCAGCGTAGTAACGCATCAACTTTATTGGACCACTTGCTTTGGCAACTGGAATTGACTCCGTTTTCAGAGCGGGATCATGCGATTGCCATGGCTATTATTGATTCCGTTAATGAAGATGGTTATCTAAGCAACACTCCTGAGGACATTTATCAGGGTCTGCAGAGTCAGCTTGACGATCTCGATTTTGATGAAGTTAACGCTGTGCTGCATAGAGTTCAACAGTTTGATCCACCAGGCGTGGCAGCCATTGATTTAAGTGACTGCTTAAGATTACAGTTGTTGCAGTTGCCCGAGACAACACCTTATCGAAAGGAAGCACTTCTCGTAGTCACCCGATATCTTAGGCTTTTGGCCACTCATGAGCAAGCAAAACTCATTCGCAAACTTGAGGTTACGGAACGGCAGCTGGACGAGATTGTCTCGTTAATCAGAGCATTGGATCCCAAGCCAGGCGCGAAGATACAGGAGTCAGATTCAGAATATGTTATTCCTGATGTTTATGTAACCAAACAAAACGATCAATGGCAAGTGAGCCTGAATCGAGACATCGCACCTAAATTGCGTATAAATCCTTTTTATTCAGCACTGATTAAAAGAGCTGATAATAGTAAGGATAATGTTTGCATGAAAGATCATTTGCAGGAAGCAAAATGGTTTATCAAAAATCTTCATAATCGAAACGAGACATTATTACGCGTTGCTCGATGTATCGTGGAAAAGCAAACAGGGTTTCTTGAGCATGGATCAATTGCTATGAAACCCATGGTATTGAGGGATATTGCCGAAGAACTGGACTTGCACGAGTCAACAATTTCCAGAGTAACGACACAAAAATATATGCATACTCCGAATGGTATAATTGAATTCAAATATTTCTTTTCCAGCCATGTTTCAACGGAAGGAGGCGGCGAGTGTTCATCCACCGCCATTAGAGCGTTTATTAAAGAATTAATCGACAATGAAAATCAAGCAAGACCATTAAGTGACAGCAAGATTGCCGATTTTTTACAAGCAAAGGGCATCAACGTTGCAAGAAGAACCATTGCCAAATATCGTGAAGCAATGCTTATTTCATCATCAAGTCAGCGTAAGCGCATCTTGTAGTACCATCCAACCATTTACCATTAAAGGAGTTTATTCCATGCAAGTTATTGTAACAGGCCATCATCTTGAAATTACCGATGCTTTAAAAGCACATGTAGATGCAAAATTTGAAAAATTAGCCCGTCATTTTGACAATGTTACCGATGTACACGTTATTTTAAGCGTAGAAAAACTAGTTCAAAAAGCAGAAGCAACCCTGCAGCTGAGTGGAGCAAAATTATTTGCCGAAGATCATCAGGAAGACATGTATGCCGCCATTGATGCGATGGTAGAGAAGCTGGATCGTCAAATTACCAGACATAAAGAAAAAACCGGAAGTCATAGATAGAGTAGGAACAAGGTTAAAGGCACAAGGTAAAATGTTAACTTTGCACCTTTAACCTGTGACTTATGAAATTATTAATTGTCAGTGCCTTGTCCGGTTCAGGTAAAAGTATCGCTTTGGATACCTTGGAAGATTGCGGTTATTATTGCATCGATAATCTCCCGGTAACCTTGTTAGAAGACTTTATTAATCATGTCATGCTGGCGGATAAGAAAACTTACGCAAAAACAGCCATTGGCATTGATGCCAGAAATCAGTTTGAAAGTCTGGCAAATTTTTCCGAAAGCTTGAAATTAATCCGCAATAAGGGTATTGATTGTGAAATTATCTTTATGCAGGCCGAAGAAGCCACATTATTGAAACGTTATAGTGAAACACGCCGAAGGCATCCGCTGACAGATTACAATATACCGTTAAAGGAAGCGCTAAAAATTGAAAAGGAAATGCTCACGCCTATTGCCAAACATGCAAATGTCCTTATTGATACCAGCCGAACTCATTACCATCAGTTACGTGAACTTATCAGAGATCAGATAGGCGAGCGAGATTTCAGACATATTTCCTTACAATTCCAGTCATTTGGATTTAAACATGGCGTCCCATTAGATGCCGATTTTGTTTTTGATGCCCGAAGCTTGCCAAACCCCTTCTGGATTCCAGAATTGCGGTCGTTAACGGGCAAAGATCAACCGGTAGTGGATTTTCTTCAAAAACAACCCTTGGTAGATGAGTTTTTTCAGGACATAACCAGTTTTCTTGAACGATGGATACCCCGTTTTGAAGCTGAAGGGCGTAGTTATTTGACGGTAGCGATAGGCTGCACAGGCGGTCAACATCGCTCTGTATATATTGTTGACTCATTGATCAGACACTTTAAGACCCCCTTCATCAATGTAATTGTCCGCCACCGCGAATTACATTAACAGCACAAAGTCAACTGGGCGTTATTTACCCTCATGACTAAAAAATTACCGAGAACTTTCAAGCAGCACAAGTAACTAATACATTTACTGGACCAAGGCGCTTTGCTAACAATTTAGTAGTTATTGGTGCAGGCTCAGGCAGATTAGTTACGTCAAGGATACCGACCAGACAGCCGTGGGGTTGCCTGACAACGTGTTGTTTGAAGACGGCGCTGGCGAAACAATCCGCAAGAAGCTGCTGGAAAACAGCGACGTGCAAATGCTGCTGCGTCTGCCAACCGGTATCAAGTATTCCACCTATAACGAACCAATAACCCGCGACAAAGCCCGCCTGGATATTTTCTGGCTCAAGGACGACACTCACGACAATCTGGATAATTTACCACCGCTGGATGTTTTACAGCAGGAAATCATCGAGCATCTGGAAGCGGCACTCGCCTCTTTCCGGGATGTGGTAGTTGGGCTTCAACGTTAAAAAGCGCTATTGCCTTTTCCGGCGAATGAGGGTAATTTGAATTGCACTTGATTGATGAAATGTCTGTTGTATTGTGACGAACCTCAATCATCCCCAAGGGCCTTGAAACCAAGAAGTTTTAAGCAAGCTCTATTCATCCAATCCCGGAGGCTATTATGGCTGATTCTACAATCGATAATAACGCAGTACTTAGGGTATTAAATACTATTCTGGAAACTGAACTGGCGGGCGTGGTTCGTTATACGCACTATGCATTGATGGTCGTTGGTTACAATCGCATCCCGATTGTTTCCTGGATGCGTAGCCAGGCAACTGAGTCCTTACTCCATGCTAATGAAGCAGGTGAATTGATCACCCATTTAGGCGGGCATCCGTCCCTGGGTATCGGCACCCTATTAGAAACCCATCAACACGATGTCGGCGATATTCTGCGCGAGTCTTTGGATCATGAGATGCTGGCGCTATCAATGTACCGTGCCTTGCTTGATCTCGTTAATGGCCGTAATGTTTTACTTGAGGAATATGCCCGGCGCATGATCGCCCAGGAAGAGATGCACCAGGGCGAAGTACGGAAGATGCTCAAAAAACCAGGCGAATAACTGCTGTGTTAAGCAGTTAACGACAAAAAAAGCTTATGAATCACTAGGGAATGGTGATTTTATAACTTGAAAAGTTTGACAAGTATTTTTTACCCATCGTCTGTTATATCAATACTCAAGTCCGTGGGGGGATGACGGAATTATGTCCATCACCTCCCCCACTCCACTGAACAAACGGTTTTACCCTTCTTTATATTTCCATCTTAAATTTTTACAGTTTTTTTACCCTGTTTCCATTTAGACTGTACGTTGCTGTTATAACAAAGATGCTGGAATCAGCACTTGGCTTTGGTCAAATTATTTGAGGTGATTTTATGGATATTATTTATCTTGTATTGATGGTCGCGTTTTTTGCTATTACCGTCGCACTGGTTTATGCCTGTGAAAACTTAAGGGGGCAGTCATGAGCTGGATTTATCTGTTAAGCGGTGGACTGGCGCTGGCGATTTTCATTTATCTGATTGCAGCGCTCTTTTATCCGGAGAAATTCTGATGACAAGTAACAGTTTTTTTCAAATTACGTTTTATGTAGTTACCCTGCTGGTGCTTGCTAAACCGCTAGGCTGGTATATGGCCAGAGTCTATGAGGGCGAGTCGGCGGGTTTGAACCGCTTATTGGCACCGGTCGAAAGATTGATTTATCGCTTGAGCTGCGTGAATCCGAAACAAGAAATGCGCTGGACCGATTATGCCATCGCGCTGCTGATTTTCAATCTGCTAGGTGCGCTGGCGGTCTTTGCTCTGCAACGCCTGCAAGCCAATTTGCCTTTTAATCCGCAGAATCTGTCCGGCGTCAGCCCCGATTCTGCCTTCAATACGGCAGTCAGTTTTGCTACCAACACCAACTGGCAGGGGTATGGCGGCGAAACAACGATGAGCTATCTAACTCAGATGCTGGGGTTAACGGTGCAGAACTTTGTCTCTGCGGCGGCGGGTATGGCGACGCTGGTCGCTCTGAGCCGCGGTTTCACACGGCGCAATGCCGATACTATCGGCAATTTCTGGGTGGATCTTACCCGCAGCGTGCTGTACATCCTGATGCCGCTGTCACTGATTCTGGCTTTGGTACTGGTAGGACAGGGCGTGGTGCAGACTTTAAGTCCCTATCAAACTGTACCGCTAGTCGAAACCGTCAGTTATGAACAGCCTAAACTGGGCTTAGGCGGCCAGGCCTTGCAAGATGCCGGCGGCAAGCAGGTGGTGGAGACGGTAAAAGCCAAAGAGCAAGTCGTGGCTGTAGGGCCTGCGGCTTCGCAGGTGGCCATCAAGCAACTCGGCACCAACGGCGGCGGATTTTTCAACGTCAATTCGGCACATCCGTTGGAGAATCCGACGCCGTTAAGCAACTTTCTGGAAATGCTGGCTATCCTGCTTATCCCTGGCGCACTATGCTACACCTTTGGCATGATGGTAAGCGACACCCGGCAAGGCTGGGCGATTCTGGCGGCGATGACACTGGTTTTTGTCGCGCTGATTTTTGTTGCGGTACCGGCGGAGCAAGGCGGTAACCCGGCTCTGGCTTCATTGGGTGTCGATCAATCGGCAAACGTTAGTCAGTCCGGCGGCAACATGGAAGGAAAGGAGACCCGCTTCGGAATTACTAACTCCGCTTTGTGGGCTGTCGCAACCACGGCCGCCTCGAATGGCTCGGTTAATTCGATGCATGATTCCTTCACACCCATAGGCGGCATGGTGCCGATGTGGCTGATGCAATTGGGCGAGGTGATCTACGGCGGCGTAGGTTCAGGGCTGTACGGCATGATCATGTTTGCGATTGTCGCGGTGTTTGTATCCGGCTTGATGATAGGCCGCACGCCGGAATATCTGGGTAAAAAAATCGAAGCCTACGAGATGAAAATGGCCGCAATCACTATTCTGATTCCACCGCTGTTCGTGTTGGGCGGTACTGCGCTCTCCGTCATGGTAGAGGTTGGCAAGGCTTCCGTCTTCAATCCGGGCGCGCACGGTTTTAGTGAAGTGTTGTATGCGTTTTCGTCGGCGGGTAACAACAACGGCAGCGCGTTTGGCGGACTGTCAGCAAATACGCCGTTCTATAACGCGATGCTGGGTCTGGCGATGCTGTTTTCACGTTTCTGGTTGATCGTGCCGGTACTTGCCATCGCCGGTTCCCTGGCGTCGAAAAAGACTGTGCCGGCCGGCCCCGGTACCTTACCGACACATACTCCGCTGTTT
>CAYVFT010000043.1:24980-27704 GCA_964450225.1 uncultured Crenothrix sp.
GAAAAAGACTGTGCCGGCCGGCCCCGGTACCTTACCGACACATACTCCGCTGTTTATTGCGTTGTTGATCGGCACCGTACTCATGGTCGGCGCGCTGACGTTTGTTCCTGCGTTGGCTCTGGGGCCGGTGGTCGAACATCTCCAGATGATCAGCGTTGAATCATCCAAATAATCAATATCTGTGATGGAGAATTTTATGAGTAAAAAATCTGTTTCGATGTCTTTATTCGATCTACAAATCCTTGGCGATGCCTTGGTGGATTCATTCCGAAAGCTGACTCCGAGGCAGCAATGGAAAAATCCGGTGATGTTTGTCGTTTATATAGGCAGTCTCCTGACCACACTGCTATGGATATTAGCTCTTAAAGGCGATGTGCAAGAATCTGCCAATTTCATTTTGGCAATTACGTTATGGTTATGGGGTACGGTTTTGTTTGCCAACTTCGCCGAGGCTGTCGCAGAAGGGCGCAGCAAGGCGCAAGCCGCATTTCTGCGTAGTGCCAAGCGTGATATTGCGGCGAAAAAACTGGATGAGCCATATTATGGCTCGAATTATTCAAAAGTAGCGGGCTCCAGTTTACGTCGGGGTGATGCGGTATTGATAGAAGCCGGCGATTTTGTGCCCGGCGATGGCGAAGTCATTGAAGGCGTCGCATCTGTCGATGAAAGTGCGATTACCGGCGAAAGTGCGCCGGTAATCCGCGAATCGGGTGGCGATTTCAGTTCGGTGACCGGCGGCACACGCGTGTTATCGGACTGGCTGGTCGTACGCATTACCGCCAATCCAGGGGAAGCCTTTCTGGATCGTATGATATCGATGGTGGAAAGTGCCAAGCGGCAGAAAACCCCAAACGAAATAGCCTTGACCATTCTGCTAGTGGCATTGACGCTGGTCTTTCTAATTGCTACCGTTACCATGCTGCCGTTTTCTTTATACTCAGTGGCAACCTCAGGCGCAGGACAACCGATCACGATTACCGTGCTGGTGGCGTTGCTGGTCTGCCTGATTCCGACCACTATTGGCGGCTTATTGTCCGCCATCGGAGTGGCGGGTATTGGACGGATGATGCAGAAAAACGTTATAGCGACTTCCGGCCGGGCAGTAGAAGCGGCTGGCGACATCGATGTATTGATGCTTGACAAGACCGGTACGATTACTCTGGGCAATCGCCAGGCAGCTGCTTTTATACCGGTTAAAGGGGTATCCGATAAAGAATTGGCTGATGCCGCGCAACTGGCTTCGCTGGCTGACGAAACACCGGAAGGTCGCAGTATTGTCGTTTTGGCAAAGCAGAGATACGGACTCAGAGAACGGGATGTGCACGCTCTGGGAGCCACTTTCGTTCATTTCAGCGCACAAACCCGGATGAGCGGCGTTAATATTGAAGGACGGCAGATTCGCAAGGGCGCCGCCGATGCCATTCGTATTCAAGTTGAACGGCTGGGTGGGTTAGGCAGCAAATTTCCGCCGGAGTTTCAGAAATTGGTCGATGACGTAGCGCGCCGCGGCAGCACACCGCTTGTGGTTTGTGAAGACGCGCGCGTGCTGGGCGTCATCGAACTCAAGGACATCGTCAAAGGCGGTATCAAGGAACGTTTTGCCGAATTGCGTCAGATGGGCATCAAAACCATCATGATTACCGGTGATAATCGCCTGACTGCCGCCGCAATTGCGGCCGAGTCCGGCGTCGATGACTTTCTGGCCGAAGCCACGCCGGAGGCGAAGCTGAAGTTAATCAGGCAATACCAGGCTGAGGGACGTTTGGTCGCGATGACTGGCGACGGCACTAACGATGCACCGGCACTGGCTCAAGCCGATGTCGCGGTGGCAATGAACAGCGGCACCCAGGCGGCCAAGGAAGCCGGGAATATGGTTGATTTAGATTCGAATCCTACCAAGTTAATCGAGATCGTCGAGACCGGCAAACAGATGCTGATGACGCGCGGCGCCTTAACGACATTCAGTATCGCCAATGACGTCGCGAAATATTTTGCGATTATTCCGGCCGCATTCGCAACGACTTATCCGGTGCTTGACGTATTGAATGTAATGGGTCTGGCAACGCCGGCGAGCGCCATTTTGTCGGCAGTGATCTTCAATGCGCTGATTATTGTCGCGCTGATTCCACTGGCATTAAAAGGCATCAAGTATCGACCGGTCGGTGCCGCCACACTGTTGCAAAATAATTTGCTGATTTACGGTGTAGGTGGATTGATTGTTCCATTTATCGGCATTAAGGCGATTGACCTAATTCTGGTCACGCTGGGTCTAGTTTAAAGGAGTTGGTAATGATTAAGCATTTGAAATCTGCGATTATTTTGTTTGTTCTATTAAGTGTGTTAACGGGCGTGATTTATCCGGCCGTGGTGACCGGTCTGGCACAGCTTCTATTTTACCATCAGGCTAACGGTAGCCTGATGACAGATGCTAGCGGGAAGACTACCGGCTCCAGTCTGATCGGACAGCCTTTCAGCAGTCCCGGTTATTTCTGGGGACGTCCTTCCGCTACAGGACCCTTCCCCTATAATGCCGGCGCCTCCAGCGGCTCAAACCTGGGGCCGACCAACCCGGCTCTGGTAGATGCAGTAAAAGCCCGTATTCAGGCGTTAAAAGCAGCCGACCCTGACAATAAGGCTCCGATTCCGGTTGATCTGATTACGGCATCGGGTAGCGGACTGGATCCGCATATCAGTCCTGCGGCGGCAGATTATCAAATCAACCGC
>CAYVFT010000043.1:27804-29101 GCA_964450225.1 uncultured Crenothrix sp.
TAGCGGACTGGATCCGCATATCAGTCCTGCGGCGGCAGATTATCAAATCAACCGCGTGGCCAAGGCTCGCAACATGACACCGGCAAAACTCCGCGCTCTGGTTGATGCTAACACTGAATCCCGTCAGTGGGGCTTTCTGGGAGAACCGCGAGTCAATGTCCTGACATTAAATCTGGCGTTGGGCGCCATTCCGGTCACCCATGCGGATACGAACGTTACCGACTATACGCTGCCACCCAACAAGCAGTTCATCGAACACTGCCAAAAAAAGGCGCTGCTTCTGCATCCGGGTGAGATTGAGAAAGAACAAATGCTGCATCAGAACGGAGATTTTTGGGTGGAATATGAGATACAGGCGCGCGACGGCTCGGAGTGGAACGTGCTGTGCGACTTGGCAAACGGAAAAATCATCCGTGAGCAGAAGCTGATCGATAATGCATTCTGATCGGTTTTCCCATACTTTTGGTCAGCCCCAGGAATCCTAGCCAGAGTTGGTGAATTCTGATACAGGAATATTTATATGTTGTATGAGAAAACTTGACCAGAAACATTGCGATCATTTAAATTCAATTGCGTTTTAGTGTCTGTAGAGTGCAAACTTAATCGATTTTGCAAGATTCAAAGGACCTACATGATCTCTAATCGCCATTACTCTCTTGCATTAGCAAAATCCACTGCCAGTTGTTTGACGATGTTGGCTTTATGCTGCCTTCAGGGTTGTCTTTCACCGATGGCACTGGATCACGCAGTAATCGAATACGACAAGACAACTACGGACATTCTGTCGAAACTGATATTGTTGAATATTGCCCGCTCTCACCAGCATCAACCCATGCATTTCACCGGCGTTTCCAATATTGCCGCGACTTTTAATTTTCAATTCAATGCCGGAGCTACGCCAGCGCTCACCGGCGAGAACGGCTCATTGATGACACCGGTGTTTGGCGGCACGATTTCCGAGAACCCGACCATAAGTATTGTACCGATCGAAGGCGAGGAATTTACCCGCCGTTTGCTGACGCCGTTTCAGGAAAACAAACTGACCATGCTGCTGCGGCAAGGTGCTGATGTCGATTTGATTCTCCGCCTTCTGGCCGGAGAGCTGCGGATTAACGGCGGAAAGCAACAAGGCATTTATTATAACAAGCCTAGCGATGCCAAGGGCTATCGGATATTCCGGCAAGCTGTGCTGCATATGTCGTCGATCCAGGATAGAAACAAACTGTTTGTCGAACCACTGATGTTTGAACAGCATTGGACTTTGCCGGCCGAATCGTTGACGGCGAAACAAATGGCC